>CAYMBK010000113.1:0-6901 GCA_964388645.1 uncultured Planctomycetia bacterium
CCAGACCCCATTGCCGGTCAGTGGTCAGACGCCATTGCCGCGGCAAGACCCTATCGCTGTGAACACGGGAGGCCTCTTTGATCAAGGGGGCCCCCATTGGGAATTTTTAGGCTTTCGCTCGTTCATTTTTAGATAATTACAACACTTGCGAATGTTTGAGTTCTCCGAAGGCGGATAAAAAAAATAACCCGCGAGAGGAGAACGAGTTTCGCAAGCTCTAAAAATGGACGAAGAAAGACGTGAGAAAATTCCCCGGGGGAAGATCGAAGAGGTCTCCCGGGTGCAAGTCAGTGGCCAGACCCCCATTCCAGACCCCATTGCCGGTCAGTAGCCAGATCCCGGGGCACTACTTAGATGTCTGTCACACTTGACTTTACGGCCGTTTTCGGATATAAACTATATTAATAACGACAATTAAATAAACATCATGGCAAAAAAAGTTTTGTACATCTCAATAAGACATTACGTGGGAGTGTTCGGGGTACTTCTGTCCTTGGCATGTGCTGATAGAGTGTGCTTTGCTAACGAAGGCCCTCCTCCCGGCCAATACGCGGAAGCGGGACCGTCAGCGGCCATACTAGCTCCCGCGGAACTTCCGGAGAAGGACAGAGCTCAGCTTGAACGCAGCTATCTCTTTGAATACAAACAAAAAGACCGCCTTGTCTCCCCTTTTTCCCCGGGCGCGGAAATGCCAATGGACCCGGAAGAACTAGAAGCAATAAACGAAAGAGAGAAACTTTACCGGTATTTCGGTGTGGCCGTAGAACTCCATAAAGAAGGCAAGTATGAAGAAGCCATCGAGATACTTAAGTACATACTCATCAAAACGCCAGACGATAAATATGTAAGAAATTATCTCCGAGAACTGAGAAGCGACTACCGCACAAACAAAGCCCGCTGGAAAAAAACAGTGGCCGCCAAGTCCGGGGAGTTAAAAAAGACCCAGAAACAAACACTCCTTCAGGACGGCATCATCGCTTACAAAAGAAAAGATCTTGATACCGCGCTTTTACATTTTGTCGATCTGCTGGCTTTGGATCCGGGCAATAGAACGGCCAGATCTTACATCGACAGATTGAAAAAACACTACCTCAAACAGGTCCGGGTCGATAACATAATGAACGCCTGGGCATATTCAAAAGACGAGAGAACGCCGTCTCTTGCTGACCTTCCCGAAAGCTCCGGGCTTGAGGCCGGCGGAAAAACCGAAGAAGCCGCGAAAGAAGAACTAATGTCAATACGCAGTTCCGAGCACCGGGACGTGTTCAACTACTACTATGAAAAAGCCCGGGAGTACGCGCTAAAAGGCAGGCTAAACCAGGCACACAAGGCATGCAGAATGATATTTACCGTGATCCCGGATATGTCGAAAGAAACGCGGGCATATCTCGTAGCCGAGATAGAGTCCCTGCAAAAACACGATTCCGGAACGACAAAGAAACCGGCAACAACCGCCGATCGTAGAGCGGTAAAGTCCGCGAAGAGCCTTTTAGACAAAGTCGAGGCCACAAGATCTAACGTCAATAAAAAAGCTGCCAGTCTTCTCGACGAGCAGGAATTCCAGGAATTGGTCGTCAAAAAAAGAGCCGACGGCCTTCTTGAAAAAACGGAACTCAGCTTCACGATCGAGGACATAGTCGACCGGAAAAAAGAAGAAACAGAAAAAGCCAGGTACTTTTCTCTAGGCCCGGGGGATGCTCTGCAAATAAGTGTCCGCGACCACCCCGAACTAAGCGGAAAAACGACCGTTCAGATGAACGGCCAGATCATTCTTCCTCTTACTTACGACACCGTCGACGCCAACGGTTTAACGGTAGGCGAACTTCTGGTGGAAGTCACCGAAACAATGCAAAGGTATGTAAAGGACCCCGTAGTAAATATCTCGGTACTTGAATACAGAAGCAAGGTCTTCTACATAATAGACGAACAAGGAGCAACACCCTATCCTATCACCCGGGCGAACTTCACTATGCGGGATGCCCTTTTTATTTCCGACTGGGGCACTAACAGGGCTCTCGGCAGGGTCGTGGTAATAAAACCGCATAAAGTGCATCCTATTGTCAGAAAGGTAAACACATTTGACCTTATATACAAAGGCCGGCTTGAAAACAACATACCGATAGAAAGCGGAGACGTCATATATGTGCCGATGACCATAGTAAGAAAGACCGCGGAAGTGCTGAACAATATGTTCGCGCCCGTACGAGCCACACGAGACGGCCTGAACGAAGTTGACGGCCTTTACAAAGACATCAGAGATATCATTCAGGAATATTCCGGAACCAAAACCACGACCACGAACAACTGATAAACACGCCTCAAAAAGCTGGTAGCATTCCCATCGTCGATAGTTTTCATAGAAGTGGTTTTATAACTTGACAAGCCGCGGAAAGGTTCTTTGGACGTGTCTTTTTCTTGTGTGGATCGAGTTATCGCATGGGGTCACAACCGGTATGAAGTCACCCGGCAAGGGCGTTTTCCACGGACTCAAGTATCTCTCTGAGGTGGGATCCTTTGGTTATGTATCCGTTCGCTCCGAGCCTCATGGATTCGTCTACAAGGCTCTCGTCATATCCGAAGTCGGTCATCATTATCACCTTGGTATCCGGGTGATCTCTCCGGCTTTCGCGTAAAACCTCCAGGCCCGCGCGATCGGGAAGGCCTATATCAAGCAGCACAAGGTCCATGCACTCTTTTTCGAGATTAGCCATAGCCGACGCTCCGGTAGGCGCCGTAACCGCTCTCAAGCCTCTCTTCGCCAAAGAATCCTTAAGTGATCGGATGGTCTCCATGTCGTCATCTACTATCAAAACTGAAACCGGTTTGTCTTTCATGGCTACCCTCACTATATATTCTCTTAATTACAGCTATCTACACCCACTTATAGTATACACCATTTTATTGCATTTGTGTAGGGCAAGTGCTACAATATCTCAAAAGCGGCCAGGTGCCGGTCAAAACGAGGCACCTCCGACACTGATGGAAAGTATGTTCACTTCCCAGGATACAACCAACCGGACAGGGGGATAAATGGTAAGGTTTCCTGCGTTAAATCTTGCTGATCTCAAAAAGACAGTGCTATGTTACGCTCCTCAATGTTATGTAGTAAAAACCCCTAAAACGTCAGACGGAGTGGACGGATCGGTAGTATCATTCGTAGACAGCATGTCTTATGTAGCGGAACAATACAAAAGCATGCGGACTAACCTTTACTCTTTATGCGCGGGCAAGAACATAAGATCGATCGTGATCACAAGCGCCCAGCCCGGTGAAGGAAAAACCGTCACCACGGCAAATCTTTCTTTTACCATCTCCATGGACACCGAAAAAAGCGTGGTTGTCATAGACGCCGACATGAGAAAACCCAGCCTGCACGAGTTGTTCGGTTGCCCTCAAAAACCCGGGTTGTCCGATATTCTGACGAACAAAGTCAACGTAGAGTCCCTTCTGGAAAAACCTACTATAGGCAATCTGTTCGTTATCCCCGCCGGGTCCAATGTTTCCAACTCTTCCGAAATACTTGTATCGACAAAGATAAAGAACCTGCTTGCCATACTGAAAGAACGTTTCAATTACATATTATTCGACACGCCGCCGGCACTACATGTAACGGACGCCAGCATTCTGGGAGGGCTGTGTGACGGAGCTCTGTTCATCGCGAGAGAAAATTATACCCAAAAAAACTCGATCGAAGACGCTTACCGCCTGTTAAAAGACGCTCAGGTGAACGTGCTTGCCGGAGTACTAACTTTTAACAGCATACCTTTCTACTACGGCAAAAGCTACTATTCTTATCCATATACGAAAGATAAGCATTAGGCCCGGTGGGTAATATTTTCAGGCTCCGGAAGGTGTGATCAGAACAGATCTAACTCTCTTACCGCGGCTTTGTCGCCTTCTCTAATATCCGAAACATCGTATTTATAAGCCATCTCCTCTATATGCACCGCCGATATTCTGTATCTGACGCTTATAACTTCTCCTCTGGCGATCTGCTTATCATCACGTAAAACCATACACTCGCTCCCTTCCGTTATGTTCTCACGCCTGCCCAGATCGACCACTACAAGGTTGTTCCTGGCGTCTAGCGACAACACCTTCCCGTACTGAGCCGGATCGGATCCGACAAAAACGCTCTCATCACCCGCGTTTCCCGGACCGATAACTATCGGCGGCAGTTCCACCGCGCCGCCTTTCTGTATGATCTCTATGTTCCTGAGAGCCGCCTGGAGCACTTTCCTGATCTCAGGGTTCTGTTCTTTTTCAGCGGAATTCCTGATACGGTCTACCAGCGGGCTTTTTTCAAGAAGATCCACTTTTCCGCTCAGCGAATCGTACTTTTCCCTGAGCCCGGCCGCTTCCTCTTCGATAGCATCCTTTTCCGACATCAGCTCATCGTATTTCACTTCAATATCGCTATACTTCCGGTTTAGTTCCTCGTTATCGACCTTTGCCGTGTGAAGTTCAGCGGAACTTTTCCGGACCGCCTCCTGCAGATCATCTATGCTGTCTTTCAGATCGAGTGTTTCCCGTACCATTACGGCCTTTTTTTCGTTGAAATCAAGCTCCATAGCGCGCATCCGTGTAAACGCCAGGTAACCCGCCACAGCGGAAGTTATCAGGACCGCGGCCGCGGCGGCAATAGCTACGTTACTATTACCGTATCCTCGCGTCTTTATCTTCCCGGCCAAGCCCCGGATCCCGCCCGATACCCTCTCGGATAATCCCTTCATATTTATCCTGCTATTCACATTCTACCCCCGCTTTGGGCCGGCTCATTGTCTCTCCAGAGACTCATTGTCGCCGGCTCGTTCCTTTCCAGCTGTTTGATCCCGGCAAGGCTGAGATCATGTTTTCTTATGTAAAACACTGTAAATAAACTCGGATCGCCTATGAGCATTCTTTCCACAAAATCCCTGGCTCCTTTACCCTTGATCGTCATCCGGCCCGAACGCACGACAACTTCCTCTAATGACACCGGCATATTGGTGTCCTTTAAAAGCTCCCCGCAGCGCCGGCTGATCTGATTAAGTTTCTCGACGTCAAAAACATCTCCGTTCAGATATGCCGCCTCAAAGACCATTAAAGGCAACCCTGTCTTGCGCTGTATTTCAACGTGTCCGCGCAAAACCGCCTCTATGTCCATAGGCACGACCGGCATCTCGCCGTATCCTATCCGAAGCCCCGCTTTGATCTCTATTATACCATCATCCCTGAAAAAAACATCCACCCTTCTTACGTCAACCAGAAAATTCTCATCTATCAGCCATGGAAAAGACTCATAGGCATATTTGTTAAGAGCGCTGTTAATTTCCCGCTGATCGTAGTTGATGCGGAAATTATCCTTTTTCACTACCAGCCTGCCGAGTGTCCGGATACTCCTGTGATAATCAAGCGACGAATCCTTTACGGCCTCCATCATCTTGAAGCTTATGTAGAAATACATCCTTGTGAAAAAATCATAGAACAGTTCGTCTGTGCCGCTTTGCGGGTCGGGAGAAAACGTACTCCCCGGGAAACGCTCGTTGAACATGGAGTATATCTGCATGCCCTCAAGATCGCCTTCAACATCTTCCGTTTCAACTTCCACGGCCGCGAATTCCCTGCTCAAAGATTCTTCGGCCCGGCGTATCAGGCCTTTGGGGCCATAGCCCTCAATATAAAACTCTTTATCCTCTATTGACACCGCCGTGGGAATAACAGGAAGATACTTGTTAGCCACGAAAGACAAACCGTTCAGCGCGCCGTTTATAAGCATAGGATGTATGGGTATCTTTTCAAGTATGGCTTTTGTGACAACGGCATCTATTCTTCCGTTCTTAGAAAGAGTAAGCTGTCCTTCAGCGTCACCCCTTACGTCAAAACTTCCCATGGTGATGACGCCCCCGCCTTTGGCTTTACCGTCTTCCAGAAAGATCTCGGTGCCCGCTATATCAACGTATATGTTCCCGACGGTATCGGGTAATTCTGTCCGAAGCCAGGCATTAAAGTTAACATTCAGGTTCTCCTCGCTGATATGCGCCTTAAAACGTACAAGTGCCCCGGTAAAGCCCCTGGGAGCCAGCAGGCCCCCGCCCCCCCAAGCCACTATGCGCGTAGCCCGGGGCACCAGATACGTCACGAATATACCCACAGGATTGTCCGGTGCCAGGTATTTCGCGTATTCGCTCTCGGGGAACCTGCTTAACAGCAAAGCGAATATCTCCTGGCCTTTTTCCGCGTCGTTCATGTCGTACATGTAAGACGCGGCCGCCTGGAACAAACTTAAAGCTCCTATATCCGGATCTCCGGTCATATCGGCTATATCCAGATATATCGCTATGGCTTCCTCGTACCTGCCTTCTCTGTGATATATGTCGGCTATCTGGAAAGCCACATCCGCGCCGAAAGCATCCCGTGTTACGCGGCCCTTGAGACGCATAAGATCTGAAAGGCTGTCCTGATAAGCTCCCGTGTCTTTACGTACCCACGCCCTGTTGAAATATGCTTTCAATCCTAGCTCGCTGTCCGGATCTATTTTTGACGCCCTGTTAAAGAATTTTTCTGCCTCTTCAAAATTGAACAAACCCAGGCTTATCATGCCTATTTCATAATAGAGAGTCTGCCGTTCCTCTGTACTTCCCGCCGGCATATACGCCAATTCGGCTATTATGCTGTTCAGCCTGTTGGAAATATCCGGGCTTTTAAGCAGATGCCTTAGCAGTATGCCGGCGATCTCAGCTTCTTTCTTAAAAAAATACTTAGAGCGTATTTTACGGTACATGGCTTCTGCCTTATCCAATAACCCCATCCGGTGATATACATAACCCAACCGGAGCGCGACCAGAGAAGCCTTCTCGCTGTCCGGATAATCGTTTAGAAGGCGCTCGTAAAGCCCGGCGGCCTCCGTCATATTCTCCGC
>CAYMBK010000114.1:0-5115 GCA_964388645.1 uncultured Planctomycetia bacterium
CCCAGCTTATCGCTGCCTGAAAAGCGTAGTACGCTATCATCGTCAAAAAATACACAAGAAGGATCAGAAATAACACGTAAAGCAACCGGCTCATAAACATTCCTCTTTGCCCCCTAGCTCCGCCTTTTCCGCAGGGTTTTCCGGATGTATTCATACTTACCCGGGTCTATCTCCCCCACTATACGCAAGATGGTCTCAACATCATCCGGAGGCATTTTTTCCAGCACACCCTGTATGCCGAAGCGAGAATCGGCCTTTACAAGTTCCGAGAACACTTTCATCGCGTCGTACTTGACCGACTCATCAGCGGACAATATCCGCTCTATCAGCTTTTCGGTGAGTCCGGAACGATCTATTACCTCGAGACAATTTTTCCTGACGCTCTCATCTCCGTCCCGCAGTAACTCGTAGATGCGGGGAGCGGCCTTATTCATGTGTCTTGTGACAACACCCTTAGCGGTCTCCCTGACGGTAAGGTTCTCGTCCTGCATGCAAGAGAGCAGTTTCTCAGAAAAGCCATCGTCCAGGAGCTTTTCAAGCGACCTTATAGCGTGTATCCTGACAAACCACGCGTCGTCTTCCAGCCTTGCCTCAAGAAAACCAGCTGTCTCGGCACACCCGGAATTACCCAGGTATTCACATGCGGCCGCCCTTATATCGGCACTTTCGTCGTTGGTAAGCTCACATATCCTTTTGATGAATTTCAAAGAAGCTTTCCGGGATAAGACCTTAAGAGCCCAGTACCTGGACTCTTCTTCCATATCGTCCATATATTCCGCTATTTTATCGTCAAATTCCGGGGGGAAGGTCTCTAATATTGAAGCCACCTTATATCCGCTGAACCTTTTTACGCTCAGCACGTTGAATATCATGTCTACGGACCCGTTTTTCTTAATGCGCCCGAAAGAAAGAAGGGCAAAATAAGCCGTATCTTCATCTTTTGATAAAACCGCTTTTCTCAGTATTTCAAACGCTCTGGGGGTATCGAGATACCCGATGATTATAATGCTTTTTATCCTTCGCCATTTGTTTCTCCGCTTTGCCCATCTCTCTATCTTATCGGTGAACCCGGGTTTCCTGAGGCCGCTCATAATAATGTTCTTTTCCTCCTCGGGAATGTCAGGGCCTTTGCCTGAGAGCATGTCCAGTATATCGTTAAGCGAGAACATCCTGAGCAGAAGGCCCGGGACGGCACTTTCCGGCAATCTTCCTCGAGATACCATTTCCCGCAAATATCCGGCTTTTAAAAGAAAGGCCTTTTCGACTGACATATTGCGGGAGGCAAGACCGGCCAGCGAGGCATAAACTACCGTTACCACTCCCGTGGCCCCGGAGAGTATGAAAAGAAAAAACGCTATATTAAAAACTGTTTCCGTGAAATATTTTTCCATCAGAATTTTACAGCAAGCCTGGCTTCCACCCCTCTTTTGGTAAACCCCGGTGCCTCCTCCGAATACGACCCGCCCGTTCTCAAGCTGATGTTACGGGAAAGCATGAAGTCGAAACCGCCGAATACCGTATAGCCGAATTGTTCTGACGCGCTCTGCGGAAATATATCATAAAGCCTCTCTCCGACAGCCCCGCCAAAATACGCGCTCAAGTACCTCGCCATCTGCAAATTACCCCGCAAGATCACGAACTGCGCGGGATCTCTTTTCTCGGTAGCCGATACCCCATATCGGGCGGAAAGATAACTATTCCCAAAATAGTACACCAACCCCGGGAGAAAAAGGAAAACATCTCCCTCAGGATAATGCAGATATCTCGCGCCCGCGTTGACCGCGAAACCCTTGCCTATCGGCCTCTCTATCTCCGCGAAGAACTTGAAACGGTATATATAGTCTCTGTCGCCGCCAAACCCTCCATATCCGGCCCCGGCATGTAAAAAACCTTTATCCAATTTCACATACCCTCCCAGGTCTATCGCGTCATCTTTTACTCCCAGGCGGGTATACCTCGTGTAATCCACGTACGGAAAAGGAATATTATCGTGGAGCAATGCGACCCTGGTAGACAGCGCTCTCCACGAGCCTTTTCGGGATCCTTGTTTAACCCACGCGTGCTCATAGTATTCATGGGCATATATTTTCTCCCCTGGCAAGCGGTCCTTGAGTATGGGAGAATCTTTGGATATCTCCTTTTCAGCCGGCAGCTGTTCGCCTGAACCCGTATCGGCAAAACCGCAAGATGCCAGCACCGCCGCGGCTATAACGGCCCTTATTATCATCATTTTAAACGCGCTCATCTCTGTCTCCGTCAATTATGCCGTCAATTATGTCATCTATGCCGTAAACGGGCCGATATCCCGTGGCTTTACGCGTTTTTGCCATATCAGGTTTTCTCGAATGCATATCCTCAGAATCAGAAGAAAATTTTCCGTAAGCTTTTTTGTACGGGATCCGTACGATCTTTGACCGGGAAGCTGTCCTTTTTTTTATTTTTCTGGCAAGTCCTTCCATGGTAATTATCTTATCATTTCCCACATTAAAAATATCGCCTTCCGCCTGCTTCAGCATGCTGAGAATATAGATCATTTTAACAGTGTCCGCGACATGCGAAAAACATCGCGTCTGATCACCGTGCCCGTAGACCGTAATGTCCTCTCCTGCCAGAGCCTGTCTGATAAAACGAGGGATAACCATACCATACCGGCCTGTCTGCCCGGGCCCGGACGTGTTAAAAAGCCTCAAGATCACGATCTTCACTCCCCTTTCCCTGGCATAGGCTATGGCGAAAAATTCATTTATCGCCTTTGCTTCGGCATAACCCCACCTGCTGACAATTGTAGGTCCGAAAACCCGGTCATCATCTTCTCTTAAGGCCTCCTTTTCCGACTTACCGTAGATCTCTGATGACGATATTATGATAACCTTTTTTTTGTGCTTGGCGCACAGTTCCAGGATATTCTCTGTCCCGTTCACGTTAGTACTAAGAGATCGAAGAGGGTTTTGTATCACATGCTCCACCCCGACCGAGGCCGCCAGATGGTAAACAATATCACAGTCCCTAATAAGAGCGCTCATTGATCGCTGTTAAGAATAGAGCCTTTTTGAAAAGTAAAATTTTTTCTCCCGGTAAGATGCTTTATGCCGGACATGGTCGAGGTTGACAAGTTATCTACGACCTTTACCTTGAAGCCTCCGGCAAGAAGTTCTTCACATAAATGCGAGCCGATAAACCCGGCGCCTCCGGTTACTAAAGCTCTTTTTTTCATTTAGGTCTCGTTTTCTCCCGGACTCTTTCCTCCGGTTATAATTTTACGGCATTCCTCCCGGGGATCAACCGCCGACAAAACCTTCCACGGCTAAAAGTGTCATAACTCCCTCTTTCCCGGCAAACCATGGCACATGTGTTATCCCTTAGGTCAGGCCTGCCTCGTTATGCTATGGCCGCCTCACATTTTCTCGCTTGTGCCGGGTGCATCTAAAAGAGCCCCGGCCATCTCATCGTACATCCTTTTTCCGTCAAAATACGCCCCCGTGAATTTCCCTCCCTCACCTCTTGCTCCTCTGACAGGACCCGGGCCCGTGCCCATCGGCGCCGGGGCCGGAGCCACCCCGCCGGAGGCGGTTATTCCCTCAATAAAACAATTATTTTTCCACTCTTCAAAAACCAGACGGAAAGCTCTCGCTGTAGCTTTGAATACCGCTGAGACCTCTTTGCCGGACCGCGGCCCCATGTACAGCATATGGTCATATAGCGCGCTTTCGGATATTTTCCTTTCTCCGGCGGAAAAACCCGAAGAAACGCTCACCGGAACATTTATACACGGCGTCAGAGAAAAAGAACTGGAGGACCCTTCGGGAAAAGGTATGTTGTCGTTACGATATTCTCTCTGCCACACTCTCATGCAATCGCCGATAGCTCCGGCAACGGCACTAAAGCACCTGAAGATCTCATCCGGAATATTTTTTTCCCCAAGGCCCGCCATTATCCTGCCGCCTGTCAGCACGCCTCCGCCCAGTCCTCCCGGGAACATTCTCCCCCGGCCACCGTTCACTTCTATATTTCCTATGACTACTTCATCCTGCCATGCCATCCACGCCTTTTCTATAAGATCCGCTACTTGAGCTGAGAACTCTTTTTTAGACTCGTCGGAGGAGAATAAGATATCCTCCCCTCGGCATATACCATGACACATAAATAACATCACGACCGTTAGAACAGCTTTCTTTTTTAATATCATCTTACTGCCCGTCATTTTCGTTTGTGTTCCGCCGGATGACTCCGTTTTTTCACGGTCATTATCGACGCGGCTCCACAGATCCCCACATCCCTCTTAAGGCTTGCCGGCACAACAGGGGTTTTTGAAGCATATACATTTATGGTGCTGGCCGGTATGGCTTTTCTTATGGCTTTGAAAAACATATTTCCCAGAGCCGCGACTCCTCCCCCGATCACGATAACTTCAGGATCCAGTACGCTTATCATCCCTCCCAGCCATATGCCGATAAGACGGCCTTCTTCCTCTATGGCCCCTATCGCATGGCGGCTGCCCCGCCGTGCGGCATCTCCTATTATCTTCATGCTCAAATTCTCGAGCTTCCCTCCGCACGCTCTTGCCAGATCTCCCCGGAACGGAACCTGGCCTTTCCTGATCCTGTCCGCGAACCTTTTTGCCGTATAAGTTCCGGAAGCGAGGGCTTCTATGCATCCCCGGTTCCCGCATTTGCACAAGGCCGTTTCATCATCAAAGTTTATACTCACATGCCCGCCTTCCCCGGCCATCCCGTTCTTCCCGTGGTATATGCTGCCGTTTATTATGACCGCCGTTCCTATACCCGTAGAGACGGTAACATACAGGACATTAGCGTATCCTTTTGCCGATCCCCACCGCAATTCCGCCATGCCGGCGGCATTAGCGTCATTTTCCAGTTTTACCTTTTTCCTGAATTTTTTTCTCAAAAGTTCCGCGAGTGGAACATCTCGCCATCCCTTAAGATTAGGAGGGTTATGCACCACTCCTTTGACCGGATCAAGAGGCCCGGGAGCGCACACGCCGATGCCGGATATAGGGGCCATTTTCATGCCGCTCATTTTTATTGTCTGAGCGATCGCGAGATAAACCTGTTCAAGAGAAATTTTGAAACCTTTATCGGCAAGTGTCGGAAGAAC
>CAYMBK010000115.1:0-6173 GCA_964388645.1 uncultured Planctomycetia bacterium
TTTCGCCATCGAGCCCTCCGGAAAGCGCTATCAGACCCTCGGAATACTTTTCCAGAATATCTTTTCCTATAACAGGAGGATTCTTCCCGATCTTTTCAATGTGCCCTGTTGAAACTATCTTCATTAAGTTCTGATACCCTTCCAGATTTCTCGCCAGGAGTATCAGGCTACCACAGAATGAATTATGCCCTAAAGCAGACACATTGATCTCGCACCCAATGATCGGTTTAATATTCCTTTTCATCGCTTTTTCATAAAATTCGATGGCTCCTGACATGTTTCCAGTATCTGTTATGGCACAAGCTCTTGATCCTTGCCTTTGTACTTCATCAAGCAGTTCATCTATGCTAACCAGGCTATCCAATAGACTATAATCAGTGTGCACATGAAGATGTGCAAATCCCGTATTTCCGTTTTTCATCGCTTCTCCAATATTTTCTCATTCTGTTAGATTCATGTTATTAACAATATTCAGGATCTTGTCTCCTTTTTATATCCCCATCCCCCCAAGCAGTGACTTTATCGATATGCATGCTGTTTTCTTTTCACCGCTTAGTAGATCTCTCCCGTTTACTTTAAGCCTTTTTGCCCCCTCGCGTATCCTATCCTTCATCCTCTCCAATTCCAACTCGCCTATAATAACGCCGTACTTCTCTTTTAAAACCTTCTGGATATTTTTCATGGGCTTCCTCCTTCAAAATGTTTTCGCCCTTTTTCTCAACTTTCATCTCTCTCATCATCTTTCATATGATCCGTGAATTTCGTACATCGTGACAAAAACTTAACCCAAACGGTTCCCGATGGACCATAGCGCTGTTTAGCCACAATGATCTGGGCCTGCCCCGCATTGTCGTCCGTGGGAAAATAGTACTCTTCTCTAAAAATAAAAAACACTGTATCAACTATATTTATCATATCCCCGTATTCATGGAGATCTACAAGATGTGGCATATGATTTTCTCTTTCTTCCGCATCCCTTGAGATCTGGCTTAGGACAATAACCGCTATATTAAGATCCCTGGCCAGTTCCGCAAGAGCGTTCGTTACTACCGTCATTTTGCGGTCATTTCCCCACTCTACGGGAAGCCCGCCCATACACTGCAGATAATCAATAACGACAAACTGTATATCTTGTTCGATCTTCAATTTCCTAACTTTTCTTTTTATTTCATTCGGAGATATTGCCTGCATATCGTCAAATAAAATAGGTGCTCCTGAAAGTTCCTGCGCGGCATTAAGCAACTTGGGCCAATCTGATTTAGGAAAAAACCCTGTTCTCACCTTATGAAGATCAACTCGCCCCACTAAACAAAGCATCCTTTCCGCGAGCGCTTCTTTTGACATTGAAGGACTAAAAACCACCCCTGCTACTTTGTTTTTAATAGCCGCATGTTCAATAATAGATAAAGCCAAAGCTGTTTTACCCATAGAGGGCCGCCCGGCAATTACCGTTAATGCGCCCTTTCTGATCCCGCCTGTCATTATATCCAGGTCCTTAAAGCCGGTGGGGATTCCTTCCCTTAAAATACTTTTAGTGCTGTATAGATCCTCAGCTATTTTAATCGCCCCCTCAACAGCTTCCTTTATCGACACGGGGTCTTTCTCTTTAATGCGCGAATATTTGCGCCTGTAAGCTTTCTCTTCTATGTGTTCGAGTCCGGAATTTATTACCGCAACAAACTTATTAAACACTTTCCTGATAAAACTGATAAATTCGTGCATTTTTCTCTCCCTTCTTATAGCGGGATCTTAAGTAAGAACTTCCGGAACTTTATATTCATTAAGTCCGTTCCGCCATGCAAGAGCGCTTTTCACTGTTACGCATGACGGATCAACCCCTTCGATATGATATGTCCCTATACTGGGATTGAGCATCTTTAGATATGGCCGCGCGCTTTCATCTCCTAAATCCAGCAATAAAAGTTCATAGTTTTCCCAACTGTCGACGCATTTCGCCTTTAGGTCTTTACAGATCTTTTCTATTCCTATCTTGCGGGCTATTTCCCGGCGAATATCTATATTCCTCTCCGAAAGCATAAGCGATGAACTAAGCTCTTCTCTTGGGGTCACAACAACCGCCTTTGGCACTCTAACCCCGCTTAACCGCCACAGCCCGAAACCATCTTTGAATTCTATGGCCATGTTCTCATCGGAATGAAGCCTTCCTCTGCCATTGCACTTTACCCTCACAGGGTTCTCTATTAAAATGCAGACGTTTTTTACCGTTATCCAGTCAAAACATTGTTTCGCCGTTATCATTATCAGCTTTATGTGCTCATCATACCCAAGCTTTAACACATCGTTATACCATTCGTATCTGTAGAACTTGTGCCTGGTCGCAGCCATCGGCGGACGGCTGTACATATTTCCCTCCGCTCTGGCTTTTCTCGACAATTCAGAAAATATTGCCTCTCGTATGTGTTCTATTTTTCTCACATCTTCCTGTCCAATCAACTCTCTTTGTTTTTCAGCCGGCATCTTTTCAATCCCGGAGAATTTCCACGCTTCTTCCATAGCATTGCCAAATCTCTCCCAGATATCTATGCTTTCGTAATGATCAAACCTTTTAAAGCCTTCTGCAAGCCCCTCGCGTCTTGCACCGGTATCTGCCTGAGCTATCATTTCCAGACATATTTTCTCCCATATTTTTTTCACCTTTTCGGGGCTGATTTTGCCGGGCAGCCTCGGCCCTAAATACTTCCACACATCTTCCCAGACATTATCGGAACATGCTTTAAAATTCATCTCTCCGCATTCTTGTATTATTGAAAATGTGCGGCTATCGCATCTATTGAAAATATACCAGACAAGGTCTATGTCTTCGGGGCTATAGCTCCAAATAAAGAATGACGGAACGGTATGATTACTTATTCTGCAGAGATCTCTGATAGCATCTTCCGCTACTCTTTTGCCGGAGGATGCCTCCGAGAGAATGGCATCTACCCATTTCTTCTCGTAATTGATAGCACTTGTCATTTCTTCTCTTATATTTTGCCTTTCTTATACCTAGTCTGCCGCTCTTCTTACCTCTTCGGAAAAATGGTCATATTCCTTAACTATATCGATCTCATATTCCCCGCGGGGAAGAACTATAGTTTTATGCTCTTGATGAGCAAGTTCCGCATTATCACTCAAAACTTTGAGATACAATGTTCCTTCATCTTCGTACAGTTCCGCGTCCCCCTTGGTAATAGTATGATGATGCCCTGTAGCCTCTCCCCTTGCCAAAGTTAAATGTTTGAGTTTCTTCCCTTTAATTTCATTCGTTTTTTTGATCAAGACGTCACCCTGCTGATAATACCCCATGTGTTTACCCTCCTTCTTCCGTAAATTATTACTCTATCGCGAAACTCGCGCTTACAACTGACATGACTTTCTTCTCAAGAGACGAAGTATCGTTCCTTCCGTACCATGAAACCTCATAGGAATTAACCGGTGTTATTTGAAAAACACCCATCTTTGCTGATCTCATAAGCCCTATCTTATTTCCCGCTGAGTTGGCCATACTCATAGCCCTTTCCTTGGCATCGGCCGTAGCCATAGCAAGCATCTCTATCTTGAGTTCGGCCAGTTTTGTGTAAAAATATTCCGGGGCCCCCGATATAAACTGTATTCCTTTGTCTATAAGTTCGGTAACCTTTCGCGAAATATTGCTTACTTTCTGAACGTCTTTTGACCTTACTTCCACGGTCTGCCGCAAGAGATATCCTTCTATTTCGTTGGTATCATGACCTTTCTCATTTTTCTTATAGAGTATCCTTGTCGACACCTGGTCAACAACCAGTTCCTCTTCCAAAACTCCCTGCGACAAGAGATATTTTTTGACCGCCTCAAGATCTTTCTGAAGTCTGCTATAAGCTGTCTTAAGCTCCGGATCTCTTACATCAAAAGCGCCATTCCAAACTATATAATCAGAAAGTATCTCCTTCTCTGCCGATCCTGTAACATCAATAACTTCCTTGTTAAATTGCATAACCCTTAGCATTCCCTTCGACAGTATCACAGACGACGCTATAGTCGCCGCCGCGATACATACTCCCAGAATTATTATCTGGGTGTTTCTTAACATACTGATCTTCTGCATCACTACCTCCCCTGTTTTTATATTCAATCTTTTGCTTCTCCAGCCTTAAGAACAACCCTTATCGATGCCCTACTCATATCGGTTAAAGTTTTGTCGCAATATTGTGAATTCTTCACCCTTTGTATAGCCTCTATCCTGACAGTGGGAAACCTTACTTCAACCACAAAAGGAACTATCCCTATGGGGCCAGAGTCAAATCCGGCGAACTTGTCATAAAATCCTTCGGGTGGGTCTGCCTTCTTGTCCCTATACATCCTGGCCTTTTCCCCCATTTCAAGAAAAGCAGCAGAATATTTGTCTTTCACAAAAAACCCGGGATTTTCCGTAACTACAGCTCTGGCATCACCCTTATTAAAAGACATATCTTCCCGGTATTCTCCATAAACAATAATTAGATATGACCTATTCAAAAAATCCCGCATATCATCGTCTGCTTCTTCCCTGAGGAGTTTCCAGTTTCGTGCATAACCTTCCTGAATATTCCTAAAATCAGACCATATATACATCTCCGTATCCTCCCCTTAAGCAAACCCCTTAACAACTCTCGGCCTGTTTTTTTCACAGAACATTCCTTTTTTCTCAAGTTCCGCCCCGAAAATAAGGTCTTCCATAGTAAGTATCTTATCTTCTCTGGATGAAGCCTTCCTCGCGGCGTTAAGAACAGCGTTTTTTATGTTACCTCCCGAAAACTCATACTTTTCCGCAAGGCAACTAAAGTTAATTTCAGCTTTCTTATCAAATTCGTCAGGTATATGCCACTGCCATATATTCTCGCGGATCTTCGGGTCCGGAAGGTCAAACTTAACCTTAAGAGACACTCTTCTTTCTACAGCTGCATCAAGAAGAACATCCATGTTCGTAGTAAGTATCATCTCTCCCTCAAAATTTTCAAGAGCCTGCAACATCTCATTAACAAACCTAATATCATGCTCCCACTGCGCGTATGCCCTGCTGTAGAGCAAAGCGTCGGCCTCATCCATAATAATGACTACGTTCTCCTGTTTTGCTATGTCGAATACTTTCACTATTTGTTTGTCGGTTTCGCCAAATAACTTGCTTGTTATTTTGGGGTACTCCACTACCAGGGCCTTTTTCCCTATGTACGAAGCCACGGCTTCGGCCAGCATGCTTTTGCCAGTGCCCGGCGGGCCGTAAAAAAGGAATATGTTCCCTTTCCCCTTACGAACTTTCTCGAATATCCCCGACTTTTGAAGATCATTGTTTTTTATAGCATCCAGAAAAAGTTTCACTTCTTCTTTTATGTCTTCCCCTACCATCACATCATCTATTTTATAATCCGGTGTTTTTAGATACCCGACATCTTCGCAATTTGATAAGTTCTTGTTTTCATCGCGAGATTCAATCGACACCGCCTCACCGTTCATCATTCGTGACAACATAAAATAAAATCCCGAATCCAGCTTATATGCATGCTGCTCTGAATAAGGATATCCATCTGCCTTAGAAAGTACGTTATTTTTGATAAGCGGGCTCTCCCTGTTAAATACCCTGGTTTGTCTGAGCCTTCCGGAAAAAGACCCGCCAAGATCAAAAATGCTCATTACTTCCGAGATAGTCATCGGCCTACCCTTATCTTCGCTAAGCTCAAGAAATAAAAATAACACCAAAACTCTTTTCTCAAAACTCTCCAGCCCGAATCTTTCGGCAATATCCTCTATGATAAACTTTTTTCCCCCACCCTTCTCTTTTTCGACTCTTTCCCAAAAAATCTTTTCTTTCTTTATTATCTGTTTAGTTATTCTGGAAACCTTCCGCTTTGCGTTTGCGGCATCTTTTTCTGTGATCTTCCGCCTCGTAAGGTTACCCTTATTATTGTCTTTCATAAAAGGACAACTCTGTTTAACAAAGTCGGATCGTAAGATAAGATCGGAACATATGCTAAAAACGTCGTCAAGATACCAGGCGTCGTCCACGATCAACGTCCCAATGTTTTCCGCGATGTCTTTCACTTCTCCTTTCTTCTGTTTGCCTTGTTCAATACTGATAACTTTTTCTTCCATATTATGCCTCCTCAAACTTATAACTTCTCCGGGCATATCCCGCTTGCAACATATATCCATACGTCGCC
>CAYMBK010000116.1:0-3466 GCA_964388645.1 uncultured Planctomycetia bacterium
AGCGCCCCCTCACAAAGTGACCCGCAAAAAGCAAAAAACCCGGGTAGTAAAAGACGGTTTAAGCCTATATCCATTCTCTTAAAAAACCGCCTGGCGCGAACTATAGTAGCATATGTCTTTTCAGGCAATATTCTGTTTTTGGCCATAAGCCATAACCTTTTTTATATCTTTCTCTCTAAGCGCTCAGAGTATTCCATATTTAGATTTGTTTCTTCGCTGAGTGCTTGTTCGGCCGGTACGGTCAAGACGGTCCGATTCTTTCCATCGCATTTCTTGTTCTGCTCCCGTATCGGTCATCGGCGGGGTCTTGCCCGAATGTTTGCTTCTTTTCCTGATCTGAGCGAGCCTTTCTTCAGGCGTGGGATCTGCCTTATCCTTGTCCCACCAGTCTATACTCCCACCTTTGAGGTAAAAAGTGATCGAGTCCCCTTCTTCTTCTGAAAAATGATCATCAAATATATATACTTCTCTGTCTAATTCTTTGGAATAGTTTAACTGATACTGAACGGGAAACAACTCCAATAACTTTTCCTTTGCCATGCCCTTGTAATAAGGATCTTTTTTATTGCCCTCAGCGTGTAAGGCCATAAGCGGCAGAACAACTATCAGTATCGCGATAGAAATCGTTCTCATTCCTCCTCCCAAGGGGTCAAGTCTTAACCTTCAACTTAAGTATGCCCGCCATCTCTTTAAATTCCCTGTAACAGCCTTCTTTTCGCTCTATCTCTTCTTTCGCGAGATTATACTGTTTTGAAATAGCCGCAAATGAAACTCCCCCAAACACATCCCTTATATCACTGGAAGGTATAGACAGATACCGCCTTAGTATGTAGATCGCGGCTTTCTTTTTTGAAGAGTTCTTTTTGCTTTTTTTACCTGAAAAAACTTCCTTCTCTACTCTTCCGGCCTCAAGCATTTTTATCGCCTGATCTACTGAAATGATCTGCATACTTTCTTTATACTGTGGTATTTCCCGGCTTTCTAACGTCATGCCCTTTAGCTTTTCCCTGATCTCATTCCTAAAACCCTCCTCACCCAGGATAGCGGGCCACTTAAAACTATCTAGCATCTTGGACAGGTCTTTGGGTTCTTCTTTTCTTACAAAAGAGTCCAAAGCCTTGATAGCCTCATTTTCACGTTCTCCGAACTGAAGCAGCACCGTTTCTGTCTTGAGCCAAGAAGGGCGTTTTGTTTTATTCATGTAGGCATAATGACTGGTCCACTTATGCTTCCCGATATCCTCCTCAAGGCCGGCTTTGTACGGATTTCTATGAATATAACGCACCACTTCCTTAAAATAACTGTCCTTCCCGATCAGTATAGATTTAAACCGTCCTCTGAAAAGACTGCCTTCCTTCTTATATTTTCTGTTTATCCGCTGTGTGTATACTCCGTTTAAATGCCTCAGGGCCCTTGAAAGATTCCCTAAAGGAGTGTGTATGAGCATGTGGTAGTGATTTGGAAGCAATGAATATGCGTGAACCTCTATGGTGAATAACTCGCAGGTTTCCTCGATGGTCTTGAAGAATGTTTTCTTATCTTCTTCAGAAAAAAATATACTTTCTTTTCTTCTGCCCCTGTTAAGCACATGGTACCACGCACCAGGGTATTCAATTCTTAACGGCCTTGCCATACCATACAATATACACCATGGTTTTTCATTGTCAAGTTGAAAGTTAAGACTTGACCCCTTTAGAGGGCCTTTCTTACAAGATCGGCAAGATGTGCGGACCTGCTGAGCGCTCCGGGGCGGGAATACTCTTTTATGGAGGGGATTATGGCTACAATAATGTATCCCATATCATTTTTGTATATGGAACCGAGGTCGATATTCAGCTCTCCGGCATCGACTCTGAGTTCCCGTAATATGTTAGAAATATGGCGTATCTTCCCGGGGGATCCTATTGTTCCCTCGAAAAAAGATTCGACAAGCGCTAACTCGACTATCTCTATCAGGGGATAATAGTACCCTTCCTTGAAGTTTTTCTCGTTTATGAAAACAGCTTGCACATTTTTATATTCAGCTATAGCTTCCAAAGATGTCTGTCTGTCATCCTTTTTTCCCGTTGACTCGTCATACCTCAACGGCGCGAACATCAGCACTCGCGCATCACCGGTGCCCAAATATTTATCCAATCTATCGCCCAGGTTTTGCGAGGTATCGGCAATAACATCCAGTCCACGTCCAAAGTTACCTAGTAGGCCTCTGTTTTTTAGGTTTTCCAGCGCCCGGACAAACCTGAGGGCGTTTGGATCGTATATTCCGGTATCAAATACAAGCACAAGTTTCTTATCATTATCAAGACATCCGGATAACAAAGAATCCATAAGTTTCTTTGTTACCTCCTCGGGAATATGCATGTCCCGGAGGTAATAATATGACGCCTTGACATCAGCAATGTCTTCAGTTTCCGGTGCCTCAAGGTCTAAAGCTGACGGCGCGCTGTCCATGCCGCCCTCTCCCTTATCCACGAGCGGCGATGAGATATTGCCGGGGCTATCGCCCTCGTCGTCCTCTGGCGTGTCTGTATCTTCTCCCGGTGCGCCTTCCGAATTCTCGGCAGAGACACTTGCAGCATCCTGCCTTCTATCTACCAAAAAGAACGTTACCTCAAACCTGGAACCGTCCCTGGGTCCGGAAACCATATCTTCCCTTGTAAAATATTCGAGGGAACCTCCCGCTAAAATAACCTTTTCGTCTTTCTTTCGAACAAATCTGTTATTGCCGTACTCGATAACTACTTCATCCGGACGAATAGCGATAGACGCGAATCCTCTGCCTTCTCCGGTAAGTTTATCACTCCTTCCCATTGACATGGAGCCGTACGACCTGAGGCTTTCCCTCGTCAATACATTAGGATCCCGGCTTAATCCACTGCCGTTATCGGTAACGACTACCCTCAGGGTTTCCTGCAGGCCGTCCGGCGATATCTCCGCATATATCTTTAATTCCCCTCCTCTGCCGTGATCCCTTACATTAGACAAAAGCTCTTCTATAACTATCCCGATAGATCCGTTCTTTTCTTTGTTAACGCTTTCCATGAACCGCATCCGATTTTCGATGCTCCGAGCAATAAACTTAAATTCTCTTTGCCCTAAAACTTCAGGAATATCCATACGCAGTACCGGCCTTCCGGCTTCTTCCGCCGCCAATCTCTCCCTGAGGGATTCTATGAAAGCAAGATCTTCTCCCATTCTAATATCGGAAAACCTTGTTTTGATGTGTATCTTTTTCGCTTTTTCGATGTCATTCGCGTAAAGTCTCATAAGGTCTGCTTGTACCTGTCCCGAGGACCTGAGACTCTCTGTGTGCCCCAAAGAGGCTAACTCTCTAGCTGTTATCGACATTTCCAGAAGAGATCTTCTAAGCATGAAAGCAAAAAGAGACGCTTTTTCCTTATCGGACCTTCTCCCCGCATTAGCCGCGTTCTCAAGCCTTTCAAGTGTATTATCCGGAATGAACCGC
>CAYMBK010000117.1:0-4606 GCA_964388645.1 uncultured Planctomycetia bacterium
TGTTGGGCACCTTCTCCTGAAGGAATTTAATGGTCTTGCCGAACTCTTCCGGAAAAGCATATCCTACAGTATCGGGGATATTCACCGTTCCGGCTCCGGCTTTTATGACTTCTTCCACCACTCTAGCCAGAAAATCCGGTTCCGTTCTTGAGGCATCTTCCGGAGAGAACTCAACATCAGGGCATTTCCGCCTGGCATATTTCACTCCGGCGATAGCCGCTTCGAGTATCTCCTCCTCGGCCTTCTTCAGCTTATACTTCATGTGTATCTTTGATGTCGCGAGAAAGACGTGAACCCTCGGTTTTTTAGCCGCTTTCAGAGCCCACACCGCATCGTCGATATCCTGCTTTGTGGCCCTGGCCAGAGCGCATATCACGCATTTTTTCACTTTCCGGGAAACCGTTCTTACCGCTTCCATGTCTCCGGGGCTTGTCCGGGGAAAACCCGCTTCGATTATATCGACACCCAGATTCTCAAGCTGCAGGGCTATTTTAAGTTTTTCATTGACGTTCAAACTAGCTCCGGGAGTCTGCTCTCCGTCCCGGAGCGTAGTGTCGAATATCAGTATTTTTCGGTCCTTCATTATCATACCTCGCCAGTACGGTTATTCCATCCACGGCATCATGCCGCGCAGTTCTTCTCCTACCTTCTCTATCTGGTGCTGTTTTTCCTGTTCGGTTATCCTGTTGTAATTCGGACGCCCGTCACGATTCTCTTTTATCCACTCATCGGCAAAACTACCCGACTGGACCTCCTTGAGTATCTTCTTCATTTCTTCCCTCGTAGCCGCGCTTATAACACGCTTGCCTCTTGTGATGTCCCCGTACTCCGCCGTATCCGATACCCTTTTCCTCATACCGGATATCCCGTATTTGTAAATGAGGTCGGTTATAAGCTTCAGTTCATGCAAGCATTCAAAATAAGCTATCTCGGGCTGATACCCGGCTTCTACCAAAGTATCGAACCCCGCTTTTATAAGTTCCGACGCTCCGCCGCAAAGAACGGCCTGTTCTCCGAAAAGATCCGTCTCCGTTTCCTCTTTGAAAGTGGTTTCGATGACACCCGCCCTTGTTCCTCCTATGGCTTTAGCATAAGCGAGAGCTTTCTCCCTGGCTTTGCCCGTAGCATCCTGATAAACCGCCACTATGCAGGGAACCCCCTTGCCCTGTTCGTACATTTCCCTGACAAGGGCGCCCGGGCCTTTCGGAGCAACCATAAAAACGTCCACGTTCCCGGGAGGGACTATCTGCTTGAAATGGATGTTGAACCCATGAGAAAAAGCAAGCGAACTGCCGGGTTTAAGGTTCCGCTCGATAGCCTTTTTGTAAACATCAGCTTGAACATGGTCCTGAGTGAGTATCTGTACTATCCCCGCTTGTTCAGCGGCCTGTTCGGCCGGTATAACCTCGAACCCATCCTTAACAGCCTGGTCATAATTGGGCGTTCCCGCGAGCTCGCTAACGAGGACATCAACTCCGCTGTCCCTTAAGTTCAGGGCTTGCCCTCTGCCCTGTATGCCGTATCCTATTATGGCGACTTTGACCCCTTCTATCGCCTTAAGATCCGCGTCTTTATCATAATACATTTTAGCCATTTTCATTCTCCTTTTTTTATCTGAATATTGGTCTTCCGAAAAACACGCTTTTTTACTTTTCTCCTTTGAAAACCCGTGCGAAACAGCCTCGAGAGAATATCTTTCATCCCCGTCTTCGTCCGCCGCGCTTTCGCCGGACAACACACCCTCACGCGCAAAAGCCGTTACCGTAAAACCTCTCACACCCCCGTCGAAACCATATCCCCGGCCGAACGTCAGCCGGGATCCGGGGTCAAGCGTCACATTGAACAGCGATCTTTCCCGTGCGGACTATTTCCGTTATGCCGTAAGGGCGCAAAAGCTCTATGAGAGCTTTTATCTTATGGTCGTCCCCGGACTCTTCAACCGTTACCGACCTCTTCCCTATGTCAATTATCTCAGCTCCCGTCGAGTCGACAATACTGACGATCTTCTCTCTCACCTTTATATCCTCGGCTTTCACCTTTATCAAAATAAGTTCCCTGCCGACATATTCCCCTCCGGTCAGGTCATATACTCTTATGACATCAATAAGTTTGTTGAGCTGTTTTTTTACCTGCTCCAGTATTTTTTCGTCCGCGTCGACCACTATGGTCATTCTTGAGACTTCCGGATCTTCGGTTTCCCCGACGGCCAGAGAATCTATATTGAACCCTCTCGCCGAAAAAAGCCCCGACACCCGGGCCAGAACCCCGAATTTGTTCTCTACTAAAGCTGCTATAACGAATTTTGACATATCCTCTCCTGCTTTTTATTATGGACCGGAGGCATCAAACGTCTTTCTCTAAGTTAACCTTCTGCCCCTGAACGTCCCGTCTGTCTCTTGTAAACGCAACTCAGATGTATTGCTCGCTACCCTGTAGTTCTCTGTATTTTACGAAAGCCCGTGTATCATTCTGTCTATCGCCTCTCCGGCGGGAACCATAGGATACACGTTCTCTTCCCGCTCGACTATAAAATCCATCACGACCGGGCCTTTTTCCTTGAGAGCTTTTTTTATCGCCCCCTCAACTCCGGATCTTTCTGACACTCTTATACCGAGAGCACCGTAGCTTTCCGCGAGCTTGACGAAATCCGGGCAATATAAGGACACATCTTCGGCAAGCCCTACATAAGCGTATCTCTTTTTGTAAAAAAGTTCCTGCCACTGCCTCACCATGCCCAGCCATCCGTTATTAAGTATGGCTATTTTAACCGGCAACTTTTCCAGGACAGCGGTAGCCATCTCCTGTATGTTCATTTGTATGCTCCCGTCACCGGCAATATCAAAAACTGTTGCATCGGGGCACCCTACCTGCGCGCCTATAGCCGCGGGAAAACCGTAACCCATAGTGCCAAGCCCGCCGGAAGAGATCCATGTCCTGGGTTTCGTATAAGTGTAGAACTGCGCGGCCCACATCTGGTTCTGGCCTACCTCCGTACTTATTATCACATTCGTGCCCCTGGTAAGCTCGCAGATCTTCTCCACGACGTATTGCGGCCTGAGTTTATCGTCATTTTTATAAGCCAGCGGCATTTGTTCTTTCCACTCCCTTATTTGACCGTGCCAATGAGAACGCTCCTTTTTCTTGGCCATCTTGATAAGCTCTTTAAGAACCTCTTTGGCATCGCCTATTACGGGTATATCCACTCGAATATTTTTCCCCACGCTTGAAGGGTCAACATCTATATGCGCTATTATCGAATTAGGAGCGAAATGGTCTATCCTTCCCGTAACCCTGTCGTCAAACCGCGCTCCCACCGCTATTATGAGATCGGCGTTCTGCACCGCGTTGTTAGCGTACGCCGTGCCGTGCATCCCCAGCATCCCTAGGCTAAGAGGATCATCTTCGGGAAAAGCCCCTAAACCCATCATGGTGGTGGTAACGGGAATGTCCATCTTCCGCGCGAGCGCTGTGAGCTCTTCTGAAGCCTCTGACAGGATAACCCCTCCCCCGACATAAAGCAGCGGCCGATCGCTTTTTTCCATAGCCTTGGATATTCTTTTTATCTGCCCGAGATGCCCCTTCAGGACCGGATTATAACTCCTTATTTCAACCGATCGCGGATACTTAAACTCCGCCTCATGCATCTGAACGTCAACCGGAAGATCTATAAGAACCGGTCCCGGCCTGCCGCTGCGAGCTATATGAAAAGCTTCTTTTACCGTCCTGGCGATCTCCTTAACGTCCTTTATGAGATAATTGTGTTTGGTTATGGACCTGGTTATGCCCACTATATCGGCTTCCTGAAAAGCGTCATTGCCTATCAAGACCGACTTCACCTGGCCGGTGATAGCCACCATAGGGATAGAATCCATATGTGCCGTAGCAATACCCGTAACAAGATTAGTAGCTCCCGGACCCGAAGTAGCCATACAAACTCCAACCTCTCCGGTAGCGCGCGCATAACCGTCGGCCGCGTGCACAGCCCCCTGTTCATGCCTTGTAAGATGAAAAGTTATACTTTTTTCGTCGTAGAGCGCATCGTAAAGGGGCAGTACTGACCCTCCGGGATATCCGAAAATATGCTTTACCGACTCTTCACAAAGACATTTGACCAGGATCTCAGAACCTTTGAACTTTGCCATTTTTCCCTCACCGCTATTATGATTATTATTCACTATCTAAATAAGACGCAACACTAGAACTATCATATTCCCGTACGGCCGCGTTCTCCGACCCAGCACGTCTTTCCCGGCAATCAAAGCTGACAGTCCTATAAGTATAGCATAAAGGCACTTCTTGTCAACCCTTCGAACATCCGGGCATTTTAAAATTATCACGCCGTAACCCCTTATAAAAAAACCAACATTCGGTTACAAAAAAATGCCTCTACCTATATAGACGCATTTTTATAAAATTTTTCTTTCACCTTTTTTCTGTCAACTCCAGGGGTCAGACCTCAAATGTGACAAATTCTGGCCAAGCTGCATCAAAAAGCAGGCTGGTTTGTCATGTCAACTCCAAGGGGTCAGACCTCAAATGTGACAAATTCTGGCCAAACTGCATCAAAAAGCAGGCTGGTCTGTCATGTCAACTCCAAGGGGTCAGA
>CAYMBK010000118.1:0-3173 GCA_964388645.1 uncultured Planctomycetia bacterium
TCGCTCTCATGCCAATTATAGCGCCTTTTTTTATCAAGATCTTGCCCCATTGGCTCTTATCGTGCGATGGCGGATGTTTATCGTTTGAAAAGAATACGCCTGGCGCGATGAAACAGCCGTCCTCTATCGTTACTCCTTCCGGGATAAAGCAGCCATGCCCTATCCGGACGCCGTTCCCGATCTTTACATTGTGTCCGACTTCGCAATTCACTCCGATATTGCAGCCCTTCCCGATGATCGCCGTATCGTAAACTTTACAAGGTTGCCATATTTTCGTGTTCCTGCCGGTTTCATAAGCCGCTTCAAGGATCGGCATTGTAAAGTTTCCGAACAATTTTGGGTTGTCGGCCAGGTAGTTGAGTAATAACTCCATATCTTCTACGCAACAATGACCGCCGATATAATCTTGAAAAGGATATAGTTCCGGTTGTGATAGGTTTAAGCCGTCTTTGGTTATTGTCCGGAGCCCTTCGTTCCTGGTCTTTTCCCAGTCCACAACAGTTTGCCAATACTTTATACCAAGCTTCTCGCATAGGCGCTCTTGCTCCTTTGCGAAAGCAATATAGACCCCATAACGGCAAAGGGCCAAGAGCTTCGCCGTTTCTCCGGTTATCGTGTCCGGAAAAGTTTTACAAGGGATCCCGGCTTCCTGGAAATACCTTGCCGCAGTCATAGCTTCATCGTAACCCATATTGTCAAAATACAAATACTTTTGGTATGTCTTAAGCCCTTCTATCATTTCGGGATGTTTGCCCCGGACCGGAGAATATAGTATCGGCAGCCGGCCAAGGCATACAAAGGCGATCCTTTCGCATATCCCGGGCTTTACGGAAGAATGAACGATCACAGTTGCCGGTTGAACAATGTCCACATAGTCGGCAACTATCTTTTCAAAGTTATCGCAGTAGGGTATGCAGATGTGGAGATAATACGGCTTACAATTCAGATTTTCTTCCGTCGGCCTGGCGCTATCATAAACAAAAACCTTTTTCGGATATTTCGCTTCCAGGATTTTCGCCAGGGCTGAACCAATCTCTCCGTTACCGATTATTAGCGATCTCATGACATAACCCCCTCGATCTTAAGATATTGCTCCATAAAGTTATAATTCTGCTCCGCATACTCCCTATAATCCTTCGAGTAATAATCCTTACTCGTTATTATCTTTACCGCTTCCTCTATTGTGTTGAACATACTTTCTTCGTGAAACTGGCCCTGGGACCCGGGAAAGTTATGGACCACAGGTTTTATACCCAGGGCTAAAGCTTCGATAATACAGTTCGGGTTGCCTTCTACCGGAGAAGCAAGCAGCACATAATCCTTGTCTTTAAGCCATTCCTGGATATCTTCCTGCTCTCCCTCGTAGAAGATCCGGGTATTCCATAGTCCCAAAGCTTTCGACATGTAGGTTAAATAAGCAAAAAACCTGGGTTCCTGCATAGCGCCGGCTATATGGAGAGTGTATTCCTGGGGAAGCGCCGCGAGGATATGAGGAAGCATTTGGATCCCTTTCTTGTGGTTGATGTTCGCAACAAGCGCGATCTTGGAGCCCTTTGCATGATCCTGTTTTTCCCATTCGTCCAGGTCAATGGCATTATATATAACCGATTTCCTGGTTTTGCAATATGGAAAGTTTACCTCAAAAGTCTGCTTAATGTAGTCGTTCACAAAGATAAGATGATCCACCTTGTCCCAGTCAATTTGCATTTGGTCTATACAGAAGATCTCATAGGATCTCAAAACGACGATATACTTGCAGTATTTCTTTTCCTGCCGGGTAAGCTGTATCGCAAGCTCATCCGACCAGTTGCATATAGCGACATCCGCCCATTCAAGGTCCTTAACATCCCAGGCCTTCACAGCCCGGAACTCATGACCCCTGGCTTCAAAAAACTTCTTATAATACCCCTGCCAGTTGTTGTTGAACGGCGTTAGACTTAATACCTTCATTCAAGATCTCCCATTCGATTTTGCTTCCAAGAACAATAAACTGGTATTGCTGCGGCACATCGCACTTATACAGATAATAGCAAAGGATCTCCATGCCCCGGGACCTTGCTTCTTCCATGATATCCTCTAACGATATCTGATGATCCGGATCCTGTTCCCGGTAGTCCTTAAGATAATGCCGATGATCCGAAGCCCACTTGGTCCAATTCGGAGCCGGGATGTTTATTAAGATCTTTCCGCCTATTTTGCAGATATCCATACCCTTTTGCAACGCTTCTCTCCAGTCCGGGAAATGTTCCAAACTATCAAAGAAACATACCGCGTCATATAAGGGCCCCTCTCCGATCTCCATCTCCATAAAATCGCCTACCATAAAATCAGCTAATTTTGCCCTAAACATGGCCTTTTCTATCGCCACCGGGGATAGGTCTACCCCTTTCCACGATCTTGCCACCTGGGCCAACATGGCAGCATTTTCGCCACATCCACAGCCCACCTCAAAGACGCTTTTGCCGCTTACGAAGCTTTTGGCAAGATTTCCCACTATTTCATACCGCAAACTTAACTTGCGATCGTCTGCGTGGTATTTATCGTAGAACTTTTTAGCTTTTGGCATATCCCCTCGACTTCGGCTATATGTTTCTCCATTGTCCAGTTATGGCGTTTCTTAAGAACATTGACCTGGCATTGTGCCCTTTCATCCCACCGGGCCTTGATCTCGTCTACACTTTTAACCGCTATCCCGACACCATGCTCTACCACAAACTTTTCTACCTCTTTACAATTCATGGCGATTATGGGGATCCCGGCGGCCATATACTCGAAAAGCTTGTTCGGCATGGCAAGGTTCCATTCCGGATGTTCGTCTATGTTTCCACAGAATCCCCAGTCATGGCAGCCCATCGTTCCGATCAGCTTGCTGTATTCCAGGGCGTCGTATGTAAGCGCTATCTCGTTATATTCGTTCATGTGTTCCTGGCTTTTCCAGGGACTATAAAGATAAAAAGGAATCTCCGCTTCCTGTAACTTTTTCGCTAACTCATGGTATTTACAATAGTTAAGAAAATGTGGCGATGATTTCTTGTCCACTCTGCCTTCGTAAACAATTCCGCCTATTCTCTCCCAGGCGTGATATACATAAAATCTTTCGTTCACATACGGCGGCAATATCGCAGAGGGAAGATCCTTAAGCCGGGGATATAGCTTCTCCGTTATGTCCCGGC
>CAYMBK010000119.1:0-2656 GCA_964388645.1 uncultured Planctomycetia bacterium
AGAAAGAATATTCTCTCTTTATGATCGGGTATCTCCTTTTTTACCATCGCGCCGGTTATCACCCCGGTACAACCCGACCATCCCTTTTCAGGAGCGTACGGAGAGGTAATGGTATATATCCCCCTCATCCGGGAACTTAGAGCCGCCATATCGTCAAGCTCGTCTTTAAAAATTATATTTGAGGGAGAACTATTACCGTAAAGAAGCACAATGTCGGCTTTAAGATCCCTGTCAACGGCATTCTTACAAATACTTCTGAACGGAGTTATACCTATTCCGCCCGAGAGAAGAGCTATCTTGTCAGATCCTCCGTCGAAAGTGAAATCCCTGTAAGGCATGCCCACTTTTACCGTCTCCCCCACGGATAAAGCATCAAGTTTCTTAGAAAAATCACTGGTGGTTATCCGTTTTGTGAATTCAATATGGCCTTTTTCTGTGGGGGAACTTGAGAACGAAAGAGGCTTTTTTTGCCATGTACCGTTTATTTCAAGATGCACAAAAAGCCACTGTCCCGGCGCAAAGGAAAAATTTTCAGGCCTGGCCAATCTGAAGCTTTTAACACCCTCCACGCGTGTTATGACCTTCAGGATCTCAACTGTGTATTCGCTTGCCACGTCACGCCCCCTCATCCTTCGGCAAGCAGGGCTTTTACCCTGGCCATAAAAACATCCTTTTCGACAAGCTCTGACCTTTTGCCGCGCCTTGCCACTATCTCCACTTTTTTCTCCGCAAGGCTTTTTTTGCCCACCACTATCTGAACGGGAAAACCCACAAGGTCGGCATCCTTGAACTTTATTCCGGCAGAGCGATCCCGGTCGTCGATCATAACATCTATGCCGCTGACGGAAAGTTCTTCATAAATTTCACGGGCCGCGGACGCTACTTGCTCATCATCCATCTTCACAGGAATGACGACGACTTCAGCGGGGCTCAAAGAAACCGGCCATATGATGCCGTCCTTATCGTAGCTTGTTTCTACGGCGGAAGCGAGTATTCTGTTCACGCCTATACCGTAACACCCCATAACAATGGGTTTCGCCTCTCCTTTATCGTCCACATAAGAGGCTCCAAGAGGAACGGAATATTTAGTGCCGAGCTTGAACGTATGGCCTATTTCCACGGCGTTCTTCATCTCTATGTTCTCTCCGCATTTCGGGCAATTATCTTCCTGTGTTATCACTCTCGCGTCTATCCAGGTATCCGGCCGGAAGTCCCTTCCCGGGTTCACATTCAGGATATGACGGCCTTTTTCATTAGCCCCGGCAATAGCGTTCACCATGTCTCTGACCGAATTGTCTGCCACAATTTTCATTTCAAGCGCCACCGGCCCTGAAAACCCGGCATCTCCGCCGGTCAACTGTTTCACCTTTTTTTCACCGGCGAGCTCGAGAGACCTCACTTCGAGAGCCTTCTTGATCTTGGCCTCGTTCGCCTGGTGATCTCCCCTTATAAGTACGGCTACCGGGATCCCGTCGGCGATGTATATAAGCGTCTTGATTATATCCTCAGCAGGCCTTTTAAGAAGATCGCAGATATCTCTCACCGTGCTTTTCCCGGGAGTGTCGATCAATTCCTTTTCCTTTATAACAGGTTTTTCCGCGGAAGGAACAGGTCGGGCTTTAACTTCCGCCACTTCAGAACTCGCGGCATATCCGCAGGATGAGCACACCATGATCCGGTCTTCCCCTATGGCGCAGGGTATCATAAATTCATGCGATACCGTACCGCCCATAAGCCCGGGGTCGGCCTCCACGGCCAAATACGGCAAGCCGCATCTTTCGAATATTCTGCAGTACGCGTCGTAGATCTTTTTATAACTCGCTTCCATTCCCTCCCGGTCAACGTCAAAGCTGTAAGCGTCTTTCATCAAGAATTCACAGCTCCTCACTATGCCGAACCTGGGGCGGAGTTCGTCCCTGAATTTGGTCTGGATCTGATAAAGCGTCAGAGGCAGGTCCTTGTAAGAGCGTATCTCTCGCGACACAAGGTCTGTGATTATCTCTTCATGCGTCGGCCCCAGGGCTATTTCCTTGCCGTGGCGGTCTGTGAATTTTATCATTACTTCGCCCATATCGTCGTATCTGCCCGTCTTTTTCCAAAGTTCGACCGGATGAAGCGCGGGCATAAGCAGTTCCACGGCTCCCTGCGCGTTCATTTCTTCCCTGACTATGCCGGCGGCCTTTTCCAATATTTTCCTCCCCAGGGGAAGATAGGTGTAAGATCCGGAACTCAGCCTCCTTATCAGGCCTGCCCTTATCATAAGCCTATGGCTCACGGCCTCGGCATCCTGGGGATCTTCCTTAACGGTGGGAATGAAGGACTCTTTCCATTTCATGATATCTCCTTTCACGAATACTATCTCGGCGCGAAACTCTGGGCTCTCGAGAACTTTTACCCCAGGTCGGATCTCACCATATCCATAAGTGCCTTGACCGTTTCTTCCACGGTAACCGTTCTTACTATTTCCCCGCGGCGAAAAATAACTCCCTTGTTATTACCAAAGGCCACGCCTACATCCGCTGTTTTAGCCTCTCCGGGCCCGTTCACCTCGCACCCCATAACGGCTACCGTATACCTTTCGCTCACGGTACCTATATTCTCCACTAATTTCCCAAGCTCCGTTTCGACTTCTCCGGAGACGGCCGCGAGATCTACA
>CAYMBK010000120.1:0-8065 GCA_964388645.1 uncultured Planctomycetia bacterium
ATACGCGCTTTCCAGCAGTTCCGGAAGTATTCCCGCAAGGCGCGCGCATAATCCCGAAAAAGCCCCGGGATCAGTCTCATTCCACATCAGATTAAGAATAAGCTCTGTTTCATATTTTTTCGCTCTCCCGGCCAGCGCCGTCATCTTGTACTCCTCGGCCATTACCGATAATTCGCGAGGAAGCTTGATCTTGAAGGCTTTTCTGTCTATGAAAGTATTCACGGCAAGATTGTACATTTGCGACATAAAACCGCTTTCAGCATGGGCGGAAAAAACCTCGCCTATCGTCGTCTGCATCTCTGCCAGAACTTCCGGAGTTATCGTTCTATCGCCGGATATTTTTTCTGCCACAAGAGCCGCTATCTTGCCGTCCCGGGAACCTCCGGGCGAGATCTTGTCCAAAACCTTGAAAATATTCTCGTTAAAACCCCCGTTCGACCTGACTAAAGACCCTATAAAACCCGCTATAAATTCATCAGGAACATCTCTCATCACCTCGAGAGCCAGGTCAAAATCCCGTCCGTTCACTGTATCCGGACGAAAAAGCTTGGCCACAAGATCAGCATCAAGCCGGGATATCAACTCGCCTATATCTTCACGCGTAGAATTCCCCAAGGCTCCGGGATTATTCGCCATGTAATCGCATATCCTGGCAATAACCTCTCTTGTCTGTACAACCGTGCCTTCCCCATCCAACTTTGATACGGCATCACGGTATATCTTATTCAAGACCACGGCCGACCGCTTCGGGTCTTTAAGAAAATTGCTTATGAATTCCTCTCTCTCTTCGGGAAGTTTCCCCTGGCAAGACTCTTCGGAAATGTCTGCCAGGGTACGCCACAGATCTTCTTCTGCGGAAATTCCTCCATTATCGCCTTTTAAAACCGAACTGTAATCAACAGCCTTGATGGTTATATGACAAAGATCCGGGATAACCCCGGTCACTCCTTCTTTTTTTGCCCCGGCTTCTTCCTTCAGGAACCTGAACATATCCTCAAGCTCTTTAAGCTCCAGCCCTTTTTTGAAAGCCACGGCAGACAGGCCGTACCCATGGAGCCGGGAAGCCAGCTCACGATAAAGAAGATTTTTTTTGTCTACAAAGTTCCCGTTCAAAAGAACGCTCTCTGGGGAAACCCCGAGATCCAGACGCTCTCTTTCCAGAAACCATTTATCCAATGAATTCTTTAAGTTCTTTATGGAAAGCTGGGAAATAGGATGCAAAGCCGGATAGATAACAATGTTCTTTAAAACCGTACCTAAATTCTGCACTATCAGGCTAAAAAGGGCAAGGTGTTCTTTCGATATATCATCCTGCATGGCCTATAGTATACCACAAAGATTTTCCCGGTCAAAGAAGGTCCGCAGGATCAGGCTCAGCTCTCGTACAATGCCTTTGCCAATTCCATATCCACATCAAGGCCAAGATCCCGGGCTTTCTCAAAGCTGGATATCGCAGAGGCCTTTTCTTCCAGATTATAGTTCGCTATAGCGAGTGTATAATGCGCTGTCGCGTTGTCAGGATCTATGCTTGTGACTTTCCCGGCATGTAAAGCAGCCTGGGCAAAATCCCTTTCTTCGCACAGCGCGGAAGCCAGGTTAGTTCTGGCGTCTAGGAATTCCGAGTCTATTTCGAGCGCTCTCTCATAAGCCTTTATCTCAAGTTCCTTTATGCCCTTGCAGTTGTATGCCACAGCCATGTTATAATATGCTTCCTTCATCCCCGGCTCTATCTCAAGAGCCGCTTTGTAATGCTCTATCTCCTCATCGTACATACCCAGGGAACCGTATACCACAGCCGCGTTGTAATGTGCCCGGCTATGCGACGGATCAGCTTCAATGGCTTTGTGATAACTTTCAATGGCCTTGACCGACTCGCTTGCGCGCTCATAAGCGGATCCCAGGTTATAATACGTATCGTCGTATGAGCCGTCTATCCCTGCGATCGTTTCAAGCTCCTCGATTTCTTTTCCGACAAGACCCATTGTCCTGTATACCGCGGCCAGGTTATACCTCGCAGGCACATATCCCGGGTCTATCTCTATGGCCCTTCTGTAACATATTATCTCTTTCCTCGTTTCTCCTATAAGACTGAAAGCCGCTCCGAGATTAACATAAGCTTTAACGAATCCGGGGTCTATCTCTATGGCCTTCAGGTAAGACGCGATCTCCTCCTCTACCTGTCCCGCGCCCGAATAAGCCATTCCCAGAAGATAATAAGGTTCCGGCTTTTCGGGAACCCTGCGAATGACCTCGACGAACTCCTCGACCGCCCTTCGGTATATCCCTCCGGACATGTAAACTATCCCCATCGACATACGCGCGTCCACGTCGGAAGGATCTATTTCGAGAACTTTCATAAAACTTCTCACAGCGTTGCCTCTTTGCCCCGAAAGATAATAGGAAACTCCTATGTTGTAATGGGCATTTTTGTGGCGCGGATATACCGAAACAACATCAAGGTATCGTTCCACAGCTTCACCATGCCTGCCTGTTTCGGAATAAGCCAAAGCAAGATTATATGACGATTCTGACAGCTCCCCGTTTATGGAAAGTGCCAGAATAAAGTTGTGTATCGCCTTGTCATATTCTCCCCGGGAAGCGTACAGCATCCCGAGATTGTGGTAAGCTCCCGAAAATTCGGGCTCTATCGCGGCCGCCGCTCTGTAACACCGCTCTTCCTCGTCCGGCATTCCGGCCATGCCGTATATAAGCCCCAGGTTGTTGTAGGCCCTGAAAGAATCGGGGTTCAACTGTATGCACCTCACATAGCACTCTACTTCGCTTGCGTATTCCCCCAGGGCGCCATAAGCCACACCCATGTTGTAGAACACATCCGCGTTATCCGGATCAATGGCTATGGCTTTCCGATATTCGGCCAGCGCCTCGTTAAATTTCCCCATAAGCCCGTAAAAAACGCCTATGTAGTTGTGCGTACGCGCCGACGCCGGAATTATCTCTCCTGATCTTTTAAGATTGGCTATCGCTTCTTCATATCTGCCCGTGATGCCGTATACAAGCCCCAGGTTATGTAGAGCTTCGGAGAACTCCGTGTTCACGCGGACAGCTTTTTGAAATTCATTTAGAGCCTTTTCAAGATCTCCATCAGCGGCATACCTCAAGCCTCTTGCATTGTAACTCGATGCTATATCACGGCCCTCTCGGGCATCATCCCTGAAAAGAAGCTGTTCAGCGGATGAGAGAACATCCTCAGAAACCCGTGATGACGGCGACACATCAAAAGACTCGTTCTTTATTCTATCTCTCAACGTGGCAAGAGAAGACGATATATCAACTGATAAACCCGAGGAAGAAGCCTCTACGTTCGATGAAGGTAGGACACTTGCCAGACACCACAATATCATCACGGGAAGAATCTTTTTTTTCATATCCACCTTCTTTTTCCGGTTAAACCCGCTTTTATTTTCACCCTTTTTATTTTTTAACCCAAAGAAAGTATACCATATTCGAGCAAAAAGTCAATACAAATAGGGCATATATAACTATTTAATAAATTAACAACCGCGTCCCATAATCACACTGATCTATCCTTCGGCTTTAACCTATAAAAGACCGCGTGTATATTCAGCCATGCCGCCGCACATCAAGCTCACATAGAGAGAAATACACCTCATTGGGATGTAATGAATGTTCTTATTTCTTCGGGGTCACATAGAGAAGATACTGAACAACCCTGGTTTATCTTTTTGAGCAGTCCGGCTAAAACGTTACCGGGCCCCAGTTCTAGATAATCCTTCACTCCCAGAGAGCCGGCTTTATTGATAGAAGCTTCCCAAAGAGTCCTGGAATCCAGCTGATCAGCGAGATTTTTCTTTATTATCTCTGGATCTGTGGTTATCTGAGCGTCTACGTTGCTGATGAAACCTATGGAGGGCGGCAGGAAGGTCATATCCGCAAGCACGGTTTTAAGCTTTTCCTTGGCATCTGCCATAAGCTCTGAATGAAATGCCCCGCTTACCTTAAGCATTATCGCGCGCTTGGCTCCCGCGTTCTTTGCCAGATCGGCAAGAAGCTCAACTTTCCGGGCATGCCCGGAAACCACTACCTGTCCCGGACAGTTCAAATTCGCGACCTGACACCCGATACCGGTGCAAAGCTCCTCAACCTTATCAAGGCCAAGGCCGATTATTGAAACCATCTTACCTTCATTTTTTTGGGAGGCCTCTTCCATAAACTCGCCTCTCTTGACGACAAACCGCAAGGCATCCTCGAAACTTAAAACCCCGGCGGCTACAAGCGAAGCCGTCTCCCCCAGGCTAAGCCCCATGGATAGCGCCGCGAACCGTGCTATATCTTCCGCCGAAAAAAATTCTCTGCCCTCGACTCCAATCGGAGCACCCTTAATTTTTTCAGCAAGAACATTTAAAACAGCGATGCTGGTCGTAAATATCGCGGGCTGGCTGTTCGCGGTAGTTGAAAGCTCTTCAGCGGTGCCTTCAAAACAAAGTTTTTTTATCTCCCGTCCGGCGACATTATCTGCCATGTCGTAAACCCACCTGGCGGCCGGCTCCAGGTCATAAAGTGCTTTCCCCATCCCAACCTTTTGAGATCCCTGACCGGGGAACAATAATCCAAATTTTTTTTCCATATAGTCATCCTCACATTCTCACCTGTAACGCCATAACAGAACTTACATACACATATGCGCCCGGATCTTACCACTCTATGACAAGAGCACCCCAGGTAAGGCCTCCCCCGAAAGCGTCCATAAGTATCTTGTCTCCCTTTTTTATCCTTCCTTCTTCGACAGCCTCGGTTAGAGCGACCGCGCTGGAAGCGGCTGACATGTTGCCGTATTTTTCAATGTTCAGATATACCTTTTTCTCGGGATCTACGCCCATCCTTTTGGCCAAAGCGTTGAGTATCCTTATGTTGGCCTGATGCGGGATTATAATGTCGATATCATCACCCTTAAGCCCCAGCGGCTCAGTAACCGCAAGAGCCGCGTCTGCCATTATTTTAACCGCATGCTTAAAAAGAACGTTACCTTCCATTTTTATCGTATGCAGTTTGTTCTCTACTGTCTTAAAAGAAGCCGGCATTCGGGATCCTCCCGCCGGCAGCCGCAAAAGGTCGCCCTTACTTCCGTCAGAACCCAGATGAGAGCCCATTATACCGCCGCTGTCGACCTGTCCTAAAATGGCCGCTCCCGCTCCGTCGCCGAATAAAACGCATGTGGATCGGTCTTCCCAGTCCGTTACCGAAGACAATTTTTCAGACGCGATAACTAGCGCGTGCTTGTAGGCCCCGCCCCTTATGAACTGGTCAGCTATGGCAAGGCCGTAAACATATCCGGAGCACGCTACCGAGACGTCGAAAGCGGGCACGTTGGAAGCCCCCAATTTGTACTGTACCTGGCAGGCCGTCGAAGGAAAGAACATATCGGGGGTTATGGTGGCCACGATTATGATATCAATATCCGCGGGTGTCATCCCCGCGTTCGAAAGCGCGTTCTTTGCCGCTTTTACGGCCATATCGCTGGTGGCCTCATTGTCGGAAGCGATCCTCCGTTGTTTTATCCCCGTACGGGTGAATATCCACTCATCGGTCGTGTCCACCATCTTCTCAAGGTCCGCGTTGGTCAGAACGTTTTCCGGAAGATACTTGCCTACGCCTAAGATCCCGGTTCTCTTCAATTTTTCTCCTTTTTTGCCGAACGGTTTCTCCTGCAAAAGCAGTCAGGCTCTCCGCCTCTAATAACAAATGAGGAACTAAAAGTTCTGCAGTTCCTCGACAACATGTATGTTCACTTGCTGAGCTATACTTTCGGCGGCGGCCCTTATCGCGTTCTTTATGGCCTTGGCATTAGACGATCCGTGAGCGATTATAACACTTCCATCAACACCCATTAGGGGCGCTCCGCCGTATTCGGTCGCGTCGATCTTTTTCTTTATCGCCTTGAAAGCTGGCAACGCCATAAGAGCACCCATCTTGGTCATTAGGCTGCTTCGCTTTAGTTCTCTTTTGAGCAGCTGGCTTGCCGCCTCTGAAAACCCTTCGGTAACCTTTAAGAAAACATTTCCTATAAAACCGTCGCATACCACTATGTCAGCTTTGCCCCGGTACACTTCCTTCGGCTCGACATTTCCCAGGAAGTTAAGCTCGCTTTCGGAAAGCATCGTGTAAGATTCCCTCATAAAATCGGTCCCTTTGCTTGATTCTTCACCTATGTTCAGCAACCCCACCGAAGGATTCTCTTTCTTGAGGATATGTTTGGAATATGCGTCGCCCATGATTCCGTACTGAAGCAAATGAAGTGGCTTAGGGTCTATGTTGGCCCCGACGTCTATGACCATGCAGGGCTTGTTCAACGTAGGAAATATTACCGCGATGCCGGGCCTGTCCACACCCGGCAAAAGCCTCAAACTCAAAGTAGCGGCACACACAACGGCTCCCGTATTTCCGGCGCTCACAAAAGCATCCAATTTCTTCTCTTTCAGAAGGGAAGCTCCGACCGCTATGGAAGAATCACGTTTTTTCCTGACCGACAATGCTGCCGGCTCTTCCATTCCGATCACCTGGGTCGCGTTAACTACATCTATCTTATCCCCGGGATAAGTTCTCAGCGAAAGCTCTTTTCTGATCAGGCTCTCATCACCTATCAAAGCTATTTTATAGCCGTATTCTTCAACCGCGAGTATGGCTCCGTCTATGTTGACTTCTGGAGCCCTGTCCCCTCCCATAGCGTCCAAACCTATTTTCATTATTCCCTCCGTCAAAAAACCGCCCCATGCCTGAAAATCCTCTCTCCAGGACAACAAGCCGCAAAACCTCGGATATTACGTCTTTGCTCTTTTGGACTCCCTGCGCTCTTTACGTTCTTCTTTGGTCTCGATCTTTTTGACCTGGACGCCCTTGAAATAACCGCAGTATTGGCAAACCTGTGAAGGTTTTTTGGTTTTCCCGCAATGTGAACACTTTACTCCGGCAGGAGAAACGGCCTTATAATGCGTCCTGCGTTTTCTCCCGCGCGTTTTTGAATGTCTATGTTTTACTTTTGGCATGTTTTCTCCTGAAGTTTTGTTTCCCGTTATTTGCGAACAACCTCATAAGTATCTTTGGCTATAAGAAGTTCCTCATCTGTGGCAACTGTCAGAAAAACCGTTTTCCCGCCCAGCAATCCACCAAGTTTCTCTTTTACCCGGTTCTTTATTTCCGGAACGTTCTCTCCTATCCCTCCGGTAAAGACCACGGCATCTACCCGCCCAAGAACGGCAGAGTAAGCGCCTGCGTATTTTATCACCCTGTATACGAACGCCTCAAAGGCCAGCATGGCCCTGTCATCTTTGTTACCGATCGCCTCAAGAATATCCCTCATATCATGACTTATCCCTGAAAGGCCCAATAGTCCGCTTTTTTTGTTCAGGATAGAGTTTAACTCCTCAGCGGTTATTCCCTCTTTTTCCATTATGTGTATAACCGCTGCGGGGTCTATGTCTCCGCATCTCGTACCCATAAGCAAACCCTCAAGAGGCGTAAATCCCATGGAAGTATCCACGCTCTTTCCTCCCTCCACCGCTGTCATACTGCATCCGTTACCGAGATGCGCCGTTATGAGGTTAAGCTCTGACAAAGGCTTTCCCAGTATTTCAGATGTTTTCTGAGATACGTAGCGATGGCTGGTCCCGTGGAACCCGTATCTTCTGAGCTGATACTTTAGATAATACTCATACGGCACCCCGTAGAAAAAGGACTTGGGCGGCATTGTCTGGTGGAAAGCCGTGTCAAACACGGCCACCTGGGGCACGTCCCGGAATATCTCTACACATCCCCTTATTCCCGCCAGAGACGGAGGATTATGCAAGGGGGCCAGTTCCGAAAATTTTTCTATACTTGCCAGGACCTTCCCATCAACAAGAACGCTCGAAGTGAATTCCTCACCTCCGTGTACAACCCTGTGCCCTACGCCTGAAACCTCCGCCGTTCCTTTCAACACCCCCGACCCGGCATCCGTCAGAACGTCTCTGACGAGTTCTACGGCTCTACGATGGTCATCGCAGCGCTCTTTTCTGTCCCCCCGCCTTTCGCCGTCAACCTCTAAAATGAG
>CAYMBK010000121.1:0-4730 GCA_964388645.1 uncultured Planctomycetia bacterium
AGACTCTTTTTCACGGCGTCCAGAATGCTTCATGCCATTAAACATCTATACCCTCCGCGTCATACTTGCTTTGAATTATTCTAACAGAATAACAGTGTAACATACTTTAATGTTTTGTCAACATAAAACACTCTAAAATCAACTGTTTGAAATACTAACAGACGGATGTCAAAAACTTCTCCCCTTACACAAAAATTTGCATAGTATTTAAAATGGCTTTTTGAAAGAGTTAAGTCGAAATCCGTGTCTTTAGTACAGGACTGAAGCCCGCTGCTTAACGCCAGATCATTCAAAAGCCTTCAACGGGCCTGGGAAGGAAAAAAAACTAAATAAACATCACTCAAAAGCCTGGCTTGTAATATCAAATTCGAAATGTCTATTGGGGGAGGCCAAAGAAAAGCATCAAACCCATAATAAGGAAAATAAACGCACATGATCTAAAAAAATTTAAAGATTTCGATCCAAGCCACACCTCTAGCTTCTCTGTGCTTTTTGATGTTACGAACATAATTGTTTTTATGGTTATGATAAGCCCTCCGAGGCCCGCGATCTTGGCAGGCATTCCCTGTGCATTTACCATGCTTACCAGTATGAACATCGCGAAAATTACAATAAATCCATACACTACGAATTTTAACCTGAAGCTCATTTTTCTGCAGAGCCGGCTCTTGAACGACCGGGGGTTTATCGTACCCAGTAGTCCGCAAAATATAGTAATAACCCCCGCGATTTTAGATAGCATGTCGGGATCAGGCCTCCCCGTAGAAAAACAAATTACTTCCAGGCGTCACAATACATATTGTCAGCGAAAGGCAGTGCGGAGATCTTTATTCTGGTAAAACCTATTTTCTCAAGATGAATCTACAGACGCTATATCCAAGATCTTTATTTATAAGGTCTTGTAACTCAAATACGGGTGCCCTAGCCTTAGCACAAATACCCATATTTAGTCCAGAACTCATCCATTGTCGATGTGTTGGATAACCTTATCTCTTTTTTTGCTTCTGTTTTTTCTTGTAAATTATTTATGTATAATGCTCTATGCGCAATCCTCTGTCATTTTTAGAGATATGTTTCGTATCCGTAAAAGTGCCGTCAGGAAAGACTCGAACTCCCGGGACTGAAATCGCCTTTTTCGAGATACAGTTATGCGGCCATCATAACTGCTCGTGCGTGCTCGTAGATTTGCCGTAATTCTTCGGCGTTTATCGGCGTAATGGGAAGAAGTTTGATAAGTTTGTTGAGGGAACGTACTATGGAATTTATGTCTCCCGAAATAAGACCGAATACATCTTCCATTTCACGATCCGTGAACTCAAATGATTCAGCCGGATCGCTCACAGACTTATAAGATTCTAGCGCCATCTGGATGCGATCCATCATATCTCTGTATTCTTTGGGTTTTTGTGTTTTTAAACGCCACAGCGGCTCTTCTACGGAGCGTGCCACATCCATCATCGCCAAACCAAAGATAGTTGCCCTTATCAGTCCCGCGGGGTCATTCTGCAGCCCTATAGGGGAGAGAATGGTATCTTCGGGAGAGATGTTAACGTTTCCAAGCCTTAAACCAATGGTAGCTCTATCTATCTCTTCTCCCTTAAAAGCCGGGAACAAAGTGATCGTATTCTCGCTGGTGCGCTTGAAACCTTTTGGTAATTCTTTTTTCTCTAGTCCATATTTTCTGTACATGTTGCCGGGGATTTCGTCGATGCCTGTCATATAGTACAATTCAACATACCCGTTAGGCGCTGTTTGCAATGTCGCAAAGAAGTCTCTTATATTGTCTATGCCCACAGATTCGATCGCTTCTACCGGGACACGTACTACTTTTTCTGATTTATTGTCACCGAGTATGTTTTGCAGTAAAGATTTGTTCCTGTTTATGAAATCTGCGTAATTCTTAACGGTGTCCTGCTGCGCGTCCTTGTTATTTAAAACTTTTATCACTTCATTCAGGTATCGTTGCCCCATCTCCTTGGTAGTATATTTTCGGGCAGCGTTCCAAGTTCCTTCAAGCCGTGCATAATATTCATTCGGATTAGTTACATACCGGATTATCTCCTTGGCGGCTCCGGCAAAATCAGCGCCTTGATCTGCATACTTAACGCTTATAATTCCGATATCTTCACCGGCAATATCACGCATAGCGCCGGAATCAAACCCTATTGGTATGCTCTTCCCGGCATTTCTGTGAATAGCCGCGGAATATTCGTCCTTCGGAGCAAAGTCCTGAAGGATCTCGTGATACATTTCGTTGCTAAAATCAAATATCGATTTCTCCAGCGTACTTAACTTTTCGTTTTCGATGTCCCCTTCCACTATAACGACCATCGCCCCCTTTTTCTGTAGTCTATCGTACAGCCACTCCTTGAATTTTGCCAGATCACTGAATCCCCCATCTTTTTTATTATAGGCCTCTTCTATTTCCCGGGCTTTCAGGATCAAACAATCCGGGCTCAACTTTAAATCTTCGAACTCGTTAACAACCTCTTTTGTCCCGGGATGCACGTATTGGTCAAAACGCCCTGCAATGTACCCAAAGGCCCTTTCCCCTTTGTCATATTTTCTGACTTCCCTTACAAGAGCCCTTACATCATGCATGCTTCTCATCTCTGACCACAAGGTGCGCGCCCCGATCACAATACCCTTCTCAAAGTGCTTATTCCTGTCTGGAAAATCCGGTATTTCGCTGAATCCGAGAGGAATTGCCCTTACCTTGTCCCTGTATTCCCCGAAATCCAGGGTCCTGGCTTCCCCAAGAAGTATTACGGCTTGCGTCTTTTGCAAAATTCCGTTCCATTTGTCCATGCCATATTCTTTTTTGTTGGCCCTGAGAAGCACCTCCCCGGGACGAATAGGCAAAAGTATTACATCACAACCGAAATCCTCAAAAGCTACCGGTTCTTCATTGTGCGCTCCATGAAGAGCAACCAGGGCAAGGTCATATCCGGACTTCCTTATCCTATCCGCAAAAGCCGATATTGTTTCGTCATTTTCGGGTATTTCCATAGAAACTTCTACCAGGCCGGATCTAGCCTCAGCAAATGCTTTGAGAAGTGTTTTACCGTGACCCTCTACGGAACGAGGTACGATTATCGCGACCCTGCTAACTGTCCCGGCATTACGCGAGTACACGTTCTCTATTATCCTTTCAGCCGTGCGATATGTTTCGGCCAGATCCGGGAACGTATTTTCATAAATAAAAGCAAAGTGCCCCGACGAAGCAAGCTCTGCAATACGGAACAGCATTACCACGCGAAGAATATCCTTGAGATCTTGTTCCGAGAAAAAGCCATCTGCCGCGGCTTCTCTGGCCATTTCACTGAAGTCCCGCCCTACCTTCGAATCGGAATTGATACGGTCTATGGCGCTGTGCAGCGCTACCATGCGTATCATCAACTTTTTCTCATACTTACTGAAATTAAAATATTCTCTTTCAAAAACTGTTTTAAGTATTTCGGCGCTTCTTATTTCATGGTCTTCTTCACTGAGCACATATTTTCCAAGATCATGCAAAAGCAAAAAATGAGCTACAAAATTTAGCGCTGTCTTATTGCCTCTTAAAGACCTGATCTCATCGGAAAAATGCTTGTTCGTTTCGCGTAAAATTTCTTCCGATGACAAAGTTTTGCTTACGATCGCTTCTCTAAAATTATCGCTCCCGTTTATAAGTGACGTAACCACGCTCCATTCATCCCTGGCATGCTGGAGAAGGGAATATTCAATAAGCCCTATTCCGGCTTGTTTATAAAGAAGGTTTATGAGATTGACTTTCTTGCCTTTTTCCTTTACATCACTTCCCATTATGTCGTTCGCTTCTTCTTCGATGCCGGGATATTTTCTGACCAATTGCGCCTTAGCTTCTTCAAGGCTTAAAGATCCTTCTATAAAGCTCGCGTCCGCAATGGCCTTATGTATCGGCCTGATCTCGTCAAATTTAGCCCTATCAGCGTTAACGTCAGGAAACAAATACCTCCCGTTTGACGGGACTCTTTCTATGACTTGTCTCAAAGAGGGAACACCATCATCCACATAACAATCCTTTTCCGGGATTATATGTATCGGAAACATATGTTCCCCAAGCCCCGGCAATAGGTCCTCAATATCTATTCCCGCTCGTGTTCCGAATAAACCCAACGGCAAGGCTTTTATCCTGATTATGACTTGCCTGTGCAATCTAGAACCGACAACTCTTGTTGAAAGTCCGGACATATCGGAATAAGGTGAAATTAGATTGGCCTGCGTAGGGTCAAAATATCTTACCGCCAGACCCTCCCCGGGAATATCAATTATCACTTCATGGGCTCCCAGTGTTATTTGAACATCAGCATTCGGGGATGATGTTGCCCATGTGTAAATGTTATTTATGGCTTCCCGGTCGTCAAGAGAAACGTATTTTTCTATAGCCCGGCATATTGCGGCGACTGTGTAGGAATTTGCGAATTCGTTTATCTGGAAGCTTATGGGTGGGGATAGTTTTTCACTTGCCAGGATGTCAGGCACCGCAAAAGATATTTCCAAAAGAGAAAAGGCAAAGATAAGAAATATTGCTGTTACTTTGCACTTTATCTTGTATGTGCAGCTGTACCTATCCATATTATTATTGTAGCAGCATAATTTGTTTAATCAATAAAATTGTAGATAACTGTTTTTCTTCTAACCTATCAAGGCGGCAGTTACTGTGGCATTGCGGCCTCCTCCTCTTAAAATTTTAGAGATAAAGTGAGATA
>CAYMBK010000122.1:0-2970 GCA_964388645.1 uncultured Planctomycetia bacterium
TAGAAACGATAAGGAAGGAAAAAGGGGAATATGATAAGGACGCATAATTGCGGCGCGCTTAAACGTCAGGATGAAGGAAAGAGGGTCACACTTTCGGGATGGGTAGGAACCCGTAGAGATCACGGAGACATTATTTTTATCGATCTCAGAGACAGTAGCGGCATTACGCAGATAGTTTTTGACCCTGACAGGAACAAATTGTCGCACACAAAGGCGCATGAGCTCAGGAACGAATTTTGTGTTAAAGTCGAGGGTAGGGTATCGTTGCGTCCGGAAGGAACGGTCAATCCCAACATAGGCACGGGAGAGATAGAGGTGGACGTCGAAGATGTTGAAGTGCTTTCAGTTTCGGATACCCTTCCTTTTGAGGTGAAAGACGGATCGTTCGTTTCGGAAGACGTTAGGCTGCGGTACCGCTATCTGGACCTCAGGCGGCTGTCAATGCAGAGTAGGCTAAAAATAAGGCACAGAGCGAATAAGTCAGTTTGTGATTTCCTTTCCGGCGAGGGGTTTATTTCCGTGGAAACGCCTATGCTCACGAAGTCAACTCCGGAAGGAGCCAGGGATTATATAGTCCCGTCACGGCTTCAACACGGCGATTTTTACGCTTTGCCTCAATCTCCGCAGATATTCAAACAGCTTTTGATGGTCTCCGGTGTTGAGAAGTATTTTCAGATAGCCCGCTGTTTCAGGGACGAGGATCTCAGGGCTGACAGACAACCCGAATTCACCCAAATAGACATGGAAATGTCTTTTGTTGAGCAGCAGGACGTTCTTGACGTGTGCGAGAGGATGTTCAAAGCCCTTTTTTCGGATGTTCTTGGCATCGAAATAAAAACGCCTTTTCCCAGAATGGACCATTCCGAAGCCATGGCCCGTTTTGGTACGGATAAACCCGATACCCGGTTTGACGTTTTTATCAGCGACATAACCGCGGATATGAGATCTTGCGCGTTCAAAGTGTTTAGTTCGGTGGTAGCATCCGGAGGCAAGGTGATGGCCTTGGCTGCTCCGGGATACGGATCGTTAAGCCGGAAAGAAATAGACGAGCTTATACATTTCGCGGGTGAGCATGGCGCGAAAGGCCTCGCCTATCTTAAAGTCGAAGAAGCCGGCCTTACTTCCCAGATATCCAAGTTTTTTACCCCGGAAGAGCTGTCCCTGATAAGGGAAAAGACCAACGCTTCAGCGGGCGATATGATATTTATGGTCGCGGATGAGGAAGAAACCGCGGCTCAGGCTATAGGAGCCCTGAGGCTTAAAATAGGCAGAGACAGCGGTTTGATAGAAAAGTCACGATTTGACTTTTTGTGGGTCGTTAATTTTCCTCTTTTCAAATTCAACAAGGAGGAAAAAAGATGGGTGTCCGAACACCATCCTTTTACATCTCCGGCTGACGAAGATATCCATTTTCTTGAAGGCGGAGACCTCGGGAAAATAAGGTCTAAGTCTTATGATCTCGTACTCAACGGCAGTGAGATCGGATCCGGGAGCATAAGGATACACAAAAGAGACCTGCAAAACAAGATCTTTTCAGCTCTCGGACTTAGCGAAGAGGAGTCCATGAAGAAGTTCGGTTTTCTCCTTGAGGCTTTTAATTACGGGCCCCCGCCTCACGGTGGTGTGGCTTTCGGGCTGGACAGGCTTATAACGATATTTACCGGAGACGCTTCCATAAGAGAAGTTATCCCTTTTCCCAAAACGCAGAAGGGTTTATGTCCTCTTACAGGCGCTCCATCAGGAGTTTCGGAAGGCCAGTTAAGGGATCTTGGAATAAAAATAACGAAATTGAAGACCGGAGATCTAACGATTTAAGTAAAAACGGGAGGTTGTAGATGAAAAGATACTTGATCTGCGTGTTCATGATATCGGGGGTTCTGGGTTTCTCGCTGGCGGAATGCGCCGGGGCTGTAGATGTTTATACCTTCAAAAAAGAGAGAGTAGATCAGGAACTTAAGGGCAACAGAGGATATCTGATGGGCCAGCCGCCTGCCGTTGAAACTTCTGCTTCCAGGAAGCGCACTCTCATAGGTGTTGATGTGGAAGTGCCTTTCACTTCTTCCTGTCCCGAGGAGGACATGACCTCTTCCGAAGAGCCCGTAAAGAGTTCGGATTTTCAGCCGGAAACCCAAACTGTGGTAAGTTCTTCCGATGGGTCGAAAGTCGAAGTTATAGACGTTTCGTCTGACGGAGAAGAGATGTCCAGGAGAATGGAATTCCAGGATGAAAGCGAAGACGAATGGATAAAATAGAGCGATCAGGAGGGGCTGAGGTCCTTATCCCCATAGACAGCGACTCCGAAGCCAGGAGTTTTTTCGGCAAGCATGACGAAAATCTGCGGGCATTAGAAAAATCTCTCGGGGTAAGCCTTTCGTTCAAAAGCGGGATGCTCAAAGTGAGGGGGGCGGAAGTTGAGGTTCTTTCCGGAGCGGAAAAAGTTGTGAACGATATGCTGGCCGTCGTGAGGAAGGGGGGGTGTTTTACGCCCGGGGAGATAGTCAGGACCTTGCGCGCGTACGGCGCGGACAACGGTTTTAGCGATATTTTTACAGATCATATCGAAGTTAGTTCCAAAAAGGCCCATGTCAAGCCTAGGAGCGCCGGTCAGAAACAGTATATTGACGCTATACGGAAGAACGACATCGTTTTTGCCATCGGACCGGCCGGGACAGGAAAAACCTACCTGGCGATGGCTATGGCCGTCAACGCTTTGCGGAAAAATCTTGTTTCCAGAATAATACTCACGCGTCCCGCCGTCGCGGCGGGAGAGAGCCTTGGGTTTCTTCCGGGGGATATGTACGAGAAAGTAAACCCTTATCTAAGGCCGCTTTATGACGCGCTTTACGATATGATGGACGCTCACATGATAAAAGATCATATAGCTGAGGGTATAATCGAAGTAGCTCCTCTGGCGTACATGCGCGGGAGAACTCTCAACGACTCTTTTATCATTATGGATGAAGCGCAAAA
>CAYMBK010000123.1:0-5188 GCA_964388645.1 uncultured Planctomycetia bacterium
TCCTTCCTTGCGACATCGATCGTTTTGTCGTCGGCTTCCGCCATATCCACCCCACCCACTAACACATTTCCGGAATCGGGCCTCAAAAGCCCTATCATATGCTTCAAGAGAACGCTTTTACCGCACCCCGACCTTCCGATGATCACCATTGACTCTCCGGTATTTATTGTGAGGTCAAGTTTGTCTATGACCCTGTAAATACCGAAAGACTTACATATTTTTTTAAGCTCTATCATACCTTTTGCCCATTCCGCCGGATGCAAAGTAAGGCCCCGGGACCATCGAACACCTAGTGCATTATAAAATAAAAAAGCGCCGTAAAAAAACAATCGGCTATTATTATCAGAACGAAACTCTTCACCACGCTGGAAGTAGTCGCTTTGCCCACACCCTCGGCACCCTCTTCGGAATTCAGCCCTTCAAAACAGGATATAAGACAGATTATAACAGCAAAAGAAACGCTTTTAATAAGCCCCGTAGCGATATCTTTTACGCCCAGCGGATCCCACGTCATATTGATATACATCGCGCTCGTTATGTTGAGACGGCCCACTCCTATGACATATCCGCCCAGTATACCGAAAAAATCGGCGTATATGGTCAGTAGCGGGACCATTACGACCATAGCCAAAAATCTTGGAACGACCAGATAATGCACAGGGTTCACTGACATCGACTCAAGAGCGTCCACCTGTTCTGTCACCCTCATCGTCCCCAATTCCGCGCTTATAGCGGCTCCGCACCTGCCTGCTACTATAAGTCCCGTGAGAACGGGGCCCAGCTCACGGGTCAACGACAAGGCCACCAGAGAGGCTATGTACATCTCAGCTGAGACCTTCTGCATCTGGTAAGCGCTCTGAAGCGCCAGCACCATCCCGGTAAAAAAACTGATAAGAAGCACTATGGGAAAACTGGCCACCCCAATGACATTCATCTGCTCCAGGATCTGCCGCTTCCTGACCCCGGGAGCAAAGATCCAAAATACCGTACGAAAAAAAAGCAAGGTCAACCCTCCCACGTAAATAAGGAGGTTCCTCACTCTGCGGTTCACAAAGTTTATGCTCCTTCGTACCGCCAACGCCATGAATTTTATCTTTGCCATATCACCAGCTTTTTCTGTCCTTCAAAGATCCTTCGCCCTTTTCCCTTTACTGTCGAGATCCAGAGGCAGACGGTCTCTCCGCCTACAGGCTTTTCTCCTGAATGGGCTCGCTTTTGCCTTTTACGAATTTCAAGGTCGACCTCTCCTTGTCCACAGAAACCTCTACTTTACTGCCGTCCGATATCTCTCCGGATATCATCTCTTCCGCCAGCGGGTTCTCGAGATATCTCTGCATTGTCCTTCTTAGAGGCCTGGCCCCAAAATTCTTATCCAAACCTCTGTCTATCAGGAATATTTTCGCCTCATCGGTCATTACAAGATCTATGCTTTTCTCCACGAGCCTGGCCTGCACTTCCTTCAGCTCTATCTCGATAATAAGCTTTAGATCTTCTATTGTAAGCTGCCGGAAGACTATAACATCATCGACCCTGTTCAAGAACTCGGGTTTAAAGGTTTTCTTTATTTCGTCAAGTAACCGGCCTTTCATCCCTTGATAGGTTTCTTCTTCCTTTTGAGAAGCGAAGCCTATCGCTCCGGATTTTCTCATAAGATCCGCGCCCACGTTGGATGTCATTATGAGTATGGTGTTCTTGAAGCTTACTTTTCTGCCGTATGAGTCACTCAATCTTCCCTCATCAAGTACCTGCAGCAATATGTTAAAAACATCGGGATGGGCTTTCTCTATTTCGTCCAGCAACACCACCGCGTAAGGCCTTCTGCGCACCTTTTCGGTAAGCTGTCCTCCCTCCTCGTATCCGACATATCCCGGAGGAGCCCCCACTAACTTTGAAACATTGAACTTTTCCATGTACTCCGACATGTCAAGCTGTATTACCGCGTCCTCATCGCCGAACATCACCTCAGCTAATTTTTTCCCGAGGAGGGTCTTCCCCACGCCCGTGGGTCCCATGAATATAAAAGTTCCTATGGGCCGGTCAGGAGCTTTTATGCCTGCCCTCGAGCGCCTCACGGCATGAGCTATCGCCTCTATCGCCTCGGTTTGGCCGACGACCCTATCTCTTAGTTTGTCCTCAAGCTTAAGATATTTTTCCGACTCTTTCTCTTCAACTTTTATAAGCGGAATACCCGTCCAGTCGGACACTATTTCGGAGATCTCGTCTTCCCCTACCGTTATCTCCTGCTGGTTTTGTCCGGCAGCCCATTCCTGCCTAAGGTCTTTTAGCTCCTGCCTGGCCTTTCTTTCGGAATCCCTGAACTTAGCCGCTTTTTCGAAATCCTGGTTCTTTACAGCTTCTTCTTTTTCGCGCTTGAACTCCTCGGCTTTTTTTTCGGATTCCTTTAACTCCGGCGGCAACACCATAGTCGAAAGCTTCGCCTTAGACCCCGCTTCGTCTATGAGGTCTATGGCCTTATCCGGCAAAAATCTCCCGGAAATATACCTGTCAGCAAGTTTCGCGGCGGCCTCTATCGCCTTAGGGGTATATTTGACTTTGTGATGCGACTCATACTTATCGCGGAGCCCCTTCAAAATGGACACTGTCTCTTCCACGCTGGGAGGATCTACATTGACAGGCTGGAACCTCCGTTCCAACGCCGGATCTTTCTCTATGTTCTTTCTGTACTCATCAAGCGTGGTCGCTCCTATGCACTGTATATCCCCTCTTTGTAAAGACGGCTTAAGCATATTCGAGGCGTCAATAGCCCCCTCGGCTCCTCCCGCCCCCACCAGGGTATGTATCTCATCTATGAAAACTATCACCTCGGGAGACTCTTTTATCTCTTTCATTACTGCCTTTATCCGCTCTTCAAATTGCCCTCTATATTTCGTTCCGGCGATCATCATGGCCAGATCCAGCATAAGAAGCCTTTTATCTTTTAAAAGTTCAGGAACATCCCCCGTCGTTATTTTTTGGGCGAGCCCCTCGACTATCGCTGTTTTACCTACCCCTGCCTCCCCGATAAGCACCGGATTGTTCTTTTTTCTGCGGCTCAAGATCTGTATAACCCTCTTAATTTCCTTGTCACGCCCTATGACCGGATCAAGTTCTTCCTGATTGGCCATTTCAGTGAGATCTCGCGCGAAAGAATCCAACGCCGGGGTTTTTGTCTTTTTCTTCCGTTTGGGATCCATCCCGACCGGATACCCAGGCACGGATGCCCCGAGAAGATTAAGCACCTCATCCCTTACGCCTTTGAGATCCAGCCCCATATTAAGAAGCACCTGGGAAGCCACCCCGTCCCCTTCTCTTATCAGCCCTAACAAAAGATGTTCTGTCCCTATGTAATTATGCCCGAGATTACGAGCCGCATCCATGGCAAGTTCTATGACTTTTTTCGCGCGCGGCGTAAAAGGTATATCCTCTGAAGCCGTTTTCCCCGACCCCGGATGCACAAGCTTTTCCACCTCGGACCTTATATTCTCGGGATCCATCCCGAGACTCGTCAATACCGCGGCAGCAACACCTTCTCCTTCTTTTATCAGCCCCAAAAGTATATGCTCGGTCCCGATGTAATCATGATTGAACCGTTTTGCCTCTTCCTTAGCCAGTAAGATTACCTTTCTAGCTCTTTCCGTAAATCTGTTAAATGCCGGCATCTTAACCTCCTGATGATCGTACTTTAAAAAATCCAACAAAGAACCGCTGAAGAATAACTACAGCGCCCCGAGTTTCTGTCTGATAAAATCGGCTCTTTTTATGTCCCTCTCATACGGCTGTATTTTCTCTCCCACAGTTTTCTGCATATGAGCCGGCTGAGAGAGAAGCAAAATTTCATTGATCTCGGCCAGCCTGATGTCATTGACCATGCCCATATCGACTCCCAGCCTTATAGCCGACAGCAGTTTTACGGTCTCACTGGAAGTTATTATCCTGGCCGAGCGCAACGTCCCGATAGACCTTTCCACCCTGTCCGCTATTTCCTCCTTTTTTCCCGCAAGCATACCTTTTCTGGTATCTGCCTCCCTTTCGATTATCTTGCTTATTATCCGCTCTAGATTGTCCAGAATATCCATTTCGGAATGCCCCAAAGCCACCTGGTTGGATATCTGAAAAAAATCCCCTATCGCTTCCGTGCCTTCTCCGTAAAACCCGCGTATAGTCATCCCCAGCTTGGATATTCCGTTGAAAACATTTTCTATCTGCCCTATCATTACAAGCCCTGAAAGATGCAGCATACATGATGCCCTGAGCCCGGTCCCCGTATTCGTAGGGCATGAGGTAAGATATCCGAACCTCGGCGAATAATCGAACGCCAGGTGCTTGCCTATTTTATTCTCGGCCTCATCTACCATTTTCCAGGCTTTCATTATGTCAAATCCGCTTAAAAGGACCTGCATCCTGATATGATCTTCTTCGTTTACCATTATGCTGCACAGCTCCCTTTCTCCCACCACCAGGCCCTTATGGTCCGGTTCCTCGAGATGCTCTCTACTCATCAGATGCCTTTCCACAAGGAACAGCCTGTCAAGCTCATCCATGTCTTTCAGTCTGATAAAAAGAGCCTCGCCCAAAGCGCCGCTTTTTTCGATACCGGCCATGGCATGCTTAAGGGTTTCTTCCCGTTCTTTAACACTGGCTCTGTCAACATAAACGCGGCCCTTAAGGTTCCGGGCTATCCGCACCCTTGTGGAAAGGGCTATGTTATCTTTGGGCCCGCTTCCCTTAAGCCATCCGGTCTCAGATCCCAACAGTTCGCTGAATTCCATCAGATCTCATCCTCTTTTACTTGCGGGGCCCCTTCCATTTCCCGTATGCGGTCACGCAACAAAGCCGCCTTTTCAAATTCCTCCGCCGCCGCAAGCTGCTGCAGCTCATTTTTAAGCCTGTTAATATCTTCCTGCCGTTTAACGCCGCCTATTCCGTTAAACGGCATTTTCCCCACATGCTTATCGGTCCCGTGTATCTTCCGGAGAAGATCGGACAGGTTCTTTGTGAACGTATCGTAGCACTTGCCGCAGCCTATCCGTCCCGATCTTTGAAAATCCTGGTATACAGATCCGCACCCCGGGCATTTAACCCCTACGGCACCTGATACTTCACTTGACCCCAGCACCTCGCCTCCTTCAACAAGGCCCGACAAAAGATCTGTCAGGCCGAAATGCGCCTGCATCTCATCGCTCTTCTG
>CAYMBK010000124.1:0-2919 GCA_964388645.1 uncultured Planctomycetia bacterium
ATATCCTTAAGGAAGTCGGAGGATACGACGAGGCTTTTTCCTGTCAGGATGGGTATGATATATGGCTCAAAATAGCCGGCATGTATCCGGTCAAAAATATAAACTTGCCTCTCTTTTATTACAGGCAGCACGAAAAAAGTCTTTCAAGAGGCGATGAAAAATTGCTAGATACCAGAGCCAGGATAATAGCTAAGCATGTCGGAAAGAAAGGGCTAAAGCCGCTTTCGGCCCTGGCGGTTATACCTGTCAGGGGATCTAAGCTTGATCCCAGGTCATTTCCTCTCAGGATGCTTGGTGAGAAGTGTCTTCTGGACTGGACGGTCGATGCAGCGCTCGAAAGCGGCCATGTGAAGGATACAGTTGTCTCTACGCCTGACGATGACGTGCTGGAACATATCAGGAAGAGATACGGCAGCAAGGTGATAGTTATGAAGAGGGATGCGGGGCTTGCCAGGATAAATATGTCCATAGAGGGGACAATAACGGAAGCGGTGGACTTTTATCTAGAAAACAATAAACCGGTTGATATTATTATGGCTCTTTACGTAGAGGCGCCGTTCAGGACATCGCGATACATGGATAAGGCGGTCCATACCATGCAAGTCTTTGAGGTTGATGTTGTTGACGGTGTGAGGCCGGATAATAGCATTTTTTATGTTCATGATGGCGGGGGTTTGAAACAGATGCGGGAACATAATGGCCTTCAGTTGGAACGGGAAAATCTTTACCGCCGTGAGGGGGGCATCCACCTTGTGAAATGGGATTTTTTCAAGAAAAACAGAAAAATGCTGGATGGCAGGATAGGGCATATTGTTCTTGACCAGAAAGCGGGATTTATGATACGGACCCAACTTGACTGGGAGATGGCTTGTTTTATGGCCGGGGAGAGAACAGGAAATGGACTTGTGGAAGTCAGCTAACGGCGTTTACCTTATTGCGGAGATAGGCGGCAACCACGAAGGTGACTTTGAAGGATCCCGACGGCTTACGGAACTTGCCTGCAGCTCGGGTGTGGATGCCGTAAAGTTCCAGATATACACTGGAGACAGCCTAGTTAACAGGGTGGAAGACCCCGACAGGAACGCTCATTTTAAGAGATTTGAGCTTACTAAAGATCAGTACCTGGAACTCAGCGCTATATGTGAAGAACATGACGTAGATTTCATGGCTTCTGTATGGGACCCGGCGGCGGTGGATTGGATAGACGATAAGGTCAGTTGCTATAAGATAGGTTCGGGAGATCTGACAGCGTACCCTGTTCTCAAAAAAATAGCCGATAAGCGTAAACCTATGATACTTTCCACAGGGCTTTCCACTATGGATGAGATCTCAGGCACCCTGCGGTATTTACAGGGGTTAGACCCAATATACGGACAGAATGGAATGCTGGCTCTTCTGCAGTGTACTTCGATGTATCCTATACCGCACGAAGAGGCCAACCTCAATGTCATGGGAACCCTTAAAAAAAAGTTCGGTGTTGTGGTTGGGTATTCTGATCACACTGTGGGTACCGACGCTGTTCTTGCGGCGTCGGCGCTGGGAGCGGAGATAATTGAGTTCCACTTTACGGATTCCCGTGAAGGCAAGGTTTTTCGCGATCATAAGATATCTTTTACCCGGGACGAGGTAAAGGTTCTTCTGCCGGTTATAAAAAAGATGAGGACGCTCGCTGGCGCGAAAGATAAGGCGCCGACAGCCTCAGAGATATCATCCGGTCATGTAACTTCTTTCAGGAGGGCGCTCTACCCGGTTAGGGATCTTGCGAGGGGTACGGTACTGGGAGAGGAAGATATTGTGGCCCTGCGTCCGAAGGTTGGGATAGGAGCCGAGTATTACGAAAAACTATTGGGTAGAACTCTGAAAAAAGATCTCAAGGCTCTCGAAAAACTAAGCTGGGAGTTTTTTGATTGAATTTTTTTGAAGGAAAAGATGAAAAGATACTTTATGGCGGCTAACATCTTTAGGAGGGTGCATAAGATCGTATTCGAAAGAATGCTCGGCCGGGTCTTTGCGGGGCGACAGGAAGACGCTCTAAGGCATTCCGGGACATTCAAAAGATCGGTCCGTAGATTTAACCAGTTCCTTAACGAGAAGGGTTTAGTATCCCCTTGGATATACACCAAAAAAGAGTGTCTGGAATTCTGGCAGTCAATGGATAACAGTTCTTTAAGCACGGGGAACAGGCCGGAAAAATATTCGTCCAAAAAAAAAGATATACTCGTGTTCCTTGACAGGCTTTGGTCTCCGGATGTGGAAAAGACCGACCGCATACTTGAAGTAGGGTGCAATTGCGGGGCAAATCTCTATTGGCTGAGCGAACTGGGATATAAAACTCTTTGCGGAGTCGAAATAAACCCTAGCGCGGTAGAGCAGATGGAGGCGTCTTTCCCCGAACTTTCGAAAAAAACGGATATTTTTACAGGAAGTCTGGAAGAATATTTTGCCCAGAAAGAGGATAAGTCGGTGGATGTTATCTTTTCAATGGGGGTATCAATGCATATACACCCCGGGGACAATTATATTTTTTCCGAAATGGTCAGGGTTGCCAGAAAATATATCTGTACGGTCGAACCCGAAAGCGCCAACTCTAATTACGTCTTTGCGCGCAATTACAGGAGGGTTTTTGAGCTTTTGGGGTGTTGCCAGCTCCGATCCGGGCTTGTCACTGAAGACATATTGCCGAATTCAGGGTACGCCGGATGTACTGTACGCGTCATGAAGATAAAGGCTGAATGACTAATTTGAATAAAATAGCTTTGCTTGAAGCGAATGTGGAAGTGGATCTTCCAGAGATAGACAAAAAGATAAGTTTTTTTCTGGAGGGTGATCTTTTCGCGGGTGAATATATTGATAGATCCGAACTAGATCACGTATATGTAGAAGTTTTTCAGGGGGTGATGGATTGGCTCTCTTTGATGC
>CAYMBK010000125.1:0-2618 GCA_964388645.1 uncultured Planctomycetia bacterium
TTCCTGAAATAGCCGTCGCTTTCGTCGACCTCGGCCACAACGGTATTCCCCTTTCCAGAACGGGAATTTTTCCCGAATCTTTCCATCTCGCCCCCCACAAGGACCGTAGGATCCAGCCCCGCCTGATCCGCGATATAAGCTATCAATCCGCTTGTGGTCGTTTTCCCGTGAGTTCCGGTAACGCCTATTGAAACATCAAAACCCTCTATCACCCGTTTCAGCATCTCACCTCTGGAAATTACCTTTATGCCCCGGCTTTCAGCTTCTAATATTTCCGGATTATCATTTCTTATGCATGTCGACCTGACGACAACATCCGTATCTCCCGGAACGTTAGAAGCCCGATGCCCTTCCGCTATCTTCGCTCCCTTCGCCTCAAGTAGCCTCGTAAGGTTATTCATAGCGCTATCCGACCCGCTCACCTTAACCCCCCGATCGATAAGCACGTCGGCCAAAGCGCTCATTCCTATGCCGCCGATCCCCACAAAATGGATCTTTTCGGGATATTTCCCGGATCTATTGTCTGACAAAATATCGTTTCCCATATTTTTATTGCTCTTTCCCTCGTTTTAGCAGAGCTGTTTTCAAGACCTCCATAGCTAAAGCTTTTCCCGAATCGGGAAAAGCCATCTTCAAAGAAGCCTCGCGCATGGATGATCGTTTTTCGTGACATTCAAGAATACTCAGTATATCATGTGTAAGCGCTTCGCGTGAAATGTCTTTTTCCTCACGCAGCATCGCCGCTCCGGAATGCGCGAAAAAGGACGCGTTCGCTTTCTGGCTGTTCCTTACGTTCGGATACGGCACAAGTATCATCGGCTTGCCGTAATAAGCCAGTTCAAAAATGGCAGCCGCGCCCGACCTTGAAACAGCCAGATCGCAGACTGAATAAGCGTCTTCTATACTTTCCATAAACCCGAAAACTTTTCCCGGTATCGAGTTTTCCGCGTAAAACCTTTCCACCACATCGAGGTCTCTCCCCCCCCCGGTGATATGCACGAACTGAACCGCATCGCCTTTCCTTTTTTTGATCTCGAGCGCAACGTCAAGCATTATGCGGTTGAGGAACCCCGACCCCTGGCTTCCACCCATCACAAGCACCGTATCCGCGTGAGGCGATATCCCCATCCGTCCGGCCGATGCCGCCCTATCATCGGCCAGCATGTCCGTCCTTATGGGATTCCCTGTGAAAACTGTCTTTATTTCGTTCCGCCCGAAATGCCGGGAAGAGGCAGTAAAGCTCAAAGCTATGAGGTCCGCTGCCCGGCTTAGTATGATATTCGCCCGGCCGGGAACTACGTTCTGTTCATGAATAACAAGCCTGCGCCCCGTAAGTTTTGCCATCAGGGAAATGGCGCCCGAAGAATACCCCCCGAAACCGACCACAACATCAGGCCTGGCCTCCAGTATAATACCGGCCGACCTGGCCAGATCCCAAAGGCCTTTTAATACAAAAACCGCGCACCGTTTCGGTGAGAATGACCTCGGCATGGGATTCACGCTCAGAAAGAAGCGGCGGAACGGAATGTCCTTTAAGAGGTTTCTGTCAAGCCGCCTCGCGCTTGAAACAAAAAAAATATCCTTAACGCCTGCTTTCTCGAGCTCTCGGGCAAGAGCCACACACGGGAAAATATGCCCGCCCGACCCCCCGGCCGCAAGCACTATTTTAAGCCGTCCGATATCCTCCGCCGGGATATTGATCTCCATATCTAATGCCGCCCTTTTCTCTGCCATCAGATACCCTCTTCTGCCTGGGCGGACATTCTAAGTATAAGGCCTATCGCTACCATATGAAAAAAAAGCGAACTGCCTCCGTAACTTAAAAAAGGAAGAGGCAATCCTTTTGTCGGAAGCATCCCGGTCGAAACGCCTACATTCACTAAAACCTCAAAAGAGACCATAATGCCTACGCCCATAACCACCAGAGACGAGAACCTGTCCTTTATCTTCAGCGCGCTGCGGAAGATAAAGAAAAGCAGCGCCGTGAAAAGCGCCAGGATCGAAGCTGTCCCTATAAACCCGAGTTCTTCACCCAGGATGGAAAATATAAAGTCCGTATGCGCCTCCGGCAGATAGAAAAGTTTCTGTTTGGACTGCCCGAGGCCGACCCCCGATATCCCCCCGGATCCCAGCGCAATGAAAGATTGCACCAGCTGAAACCCAGCGCCGGAACTTTCATTCCATGGATCGAGAAAAACCGAGATGCGTTTCAGCCTGTACGGTTTCCAAAGGATCGCCGCCACCATCAGAGGCAGCACCGGAAGAATAGTAGACGCGATATGCCTGATCTTTACTCCCGAGAGCAGCAGCATGACCATCCCTATAAAAATAACAGAAACAGAAGTGCCCATATCCGGTTCGGCGAGAATAAGAACAGCCATCAGCATGATAACCCCTACTGCCGGCAAAAAACCTCTTGTAAGATCTTCCATGGCGTGTCTTTTCCTTGATGAAAGATCCGCGAGATAAATTATGAGCGCTATCTTCGCGGCTTCAGAAGGCTGAAAACCCAGTCCGAATAACCTTACCCACCTCCTCGCTCCGCCGGCTTCGGCCCCTATACCCGGGATCAGCACGAGAATAAGCATAAAGAACGCCGCCGCCAGTATCCACCTTGA
>CAYMBK010000126.1:0-2974 GCA_964388645.1 uncultured Planctomycetia bacterium
GAGGTATGTATACCTTTACCACTCTGCCTACGCTGGTATTATCCGGGCATAACGGAAATTTTTCCGTATCTGCCCGTCCCGAAAATCCGGGACAGATCAGGTCATGCGGGTAATCCGTTCACCTACGGAACTCTCAGGGCGCTTCACACCCTCCCCGGATGTATCGTATATATTACAGCATATCGCCACACAAGTGTCAATCAGCTTCGTAAGGATCCCGTAAACACTACTTGATCTGTTTTGGACGAAGAACGGTTTTGTGGGATTGTTTCATCGGCCTTCCCCCTCGCTACGCGCGGGACTCAGCGGCCTGGTCGCAAGACGCACGATGTGAAACCGCTCAATGACGCGCAGTATAAAACCTCTCAATGAGCCGCGAGGAGGTCACAAGATGAAAGCTAGAGCGTCGGTAAAGAGAAGGCATAAAAACACCGGCAGATCAAAAAAAGACGGTCCTTATATTATCTCGGAGGGATCATTGTTTGCTTAACAGCTTACGCTATGGGCCCTGCACTTTTCCCGGCGGGGATCACCCCTGTTTCGCGAGAGATGACCCCCCCGGGAAAAAGCTTTTCCGACGCTCTTTCAGCGCTATATAAGCCCCTGGTCGAGCATAGCATCAGCCACTTTCACGAATCCTGCTATGTTTGCGCCCATTACATAATTACCTGGCTGGCCGTATTCTGTCGCCGCGTCGGTACACTGTCTATGTATGGCCACCATTATCTGGTTGAGCTTCTTATCCACTTCTTCTCTCGACCACGAAAGGCGCTGGGAATTCTGGCTCATCTCAAGACCTGAAGTCGCTACGCCTCCGGCGTTGGCGGCTTTTCCGGGGCCATAAAGTATTTTCTTATCAAGAAAAATATCAACCGCTTCGGGAGTAGACGGCATATTAGCACCTTCGCTTACGAGCATACAGCCGTTCTTAACAAGCTCGGAAGCGTCCTGCCCGCTTATCTCATTCTGTGTTGCGCTCGGGAAAGCACAATCACACTTAATTGACCACGGAACCTGGCCTGCTCTGTACTCACAGTTGAACTTATCCGCGTATTCCTTTATTCTTCCCCTTTTAACGTTCTTGAGCTCCATGACGAATGCCAGCTTCTCATTGGTTATCCCGTCTTTATCATACACAGTGCCGTTAGAATCTGACAGAGAAACCACTTTACCGCCGAGCTGATTTACTTTTTCCACTGTGTACTGGGCTACATTACCAGAACCGGAAACAACTACAGTCTTGCCCTTGAAGGTCTCAGAGCGTGTTTTCAGCATCTCTTCGGCAAAATACACCGCGCCGTACCCCGTAGCTTCGGGCCTGATCAACGACCCTCCCCACCTGAGCCCTTTGCCGGTAAGAACACCGGTAAACTCGTTCCGTATCCGCCTATATTGCCCGAACATATAGCCTATTTCGCGCCCTCCGACACCGATATCTCCGGCAGGAACGTCCGTATCCGGTCCTATATGCCTCTGAAGCTCCAGCATGAAAGACTGGCAGAATCTCATCACTTCACCGTCCGACTTTCCTTTGGGGTCGAAATCCGAACCGCCTTTGCCTCCCCCCATCGGAAGTGTCGTAAGTGAATTTTTAAATATCTGCTCGAATCCCAGAAATTTCAGTATGCTCAGGTTGACCGTCGGATGGAACCTGAGTCCGCCCTTGTAAGGGCCCAGAGCGCTGTTATACTCTATCCTCATTCCCCGGTTAACATGAAAATTCCCGGCGTCGTCCTGCCACGGCACCCGGAAAACTATCTGCCTTTCGGGCTCTACCACACGTTCCAGTATTTTAGCGTCCCTGTAGACCTTGCGCTTTTCCATTACAGGCGCGAGAGAATCGAAAACCTCTTTTACTGCCTGCAAAAACTCGGGCTCTCCCGGGTTTCGTTTTGTTACTTCCTCAAAAACACTACTTACGTAATTCATCCACCACCTCCGGTTAATTTCTAACTGTTCTTCTTTTTCTCATCACAGGCCGAAAGATATTTATCTATAGACCTGGCCGCTTTCTTTCCCGCGCCCATGGCGGCTATCACGGTAGCCGCCCCCGTAACTATATCCCCTCCGGAAAAAATATCATCTACCGATGTCCTGCCGTCGTCATCTGCTTTTATATTTCCCCATTTGGTGAGTTCAAGGCCTTTTATAGTGTTCAGAAGCAACGGGTTCGGGCCGTTGCCTATCGCGACTATCACCGTATCAACATCCATCTCGAATTCCGAATTTTCTATCGGGACGGGGCGCCTCCTTCCGCTCGCGTCAGGCTCGCCCAGAGAATTCTTGATGCATACCATTCCCGAAACCCCTCCGTTTTCATTACCTTCTATTCTGACAGGAGTGGTCAGAAGATGAAACTCTATGCCCTCTTCTTTCGCGTGATGTATCTCATCCAGCCTCGCCGGCATTTCCTCTTCCGTTCTCCGGTAAACGATGTAAACTTTTTCCGCTCCCAGTCGCAGCGCGCATCTCGCGGAATCCATCGCGACATTACCGGCACCTATGACCGCCACCTTAGCCCCTATGTTAACGGGCGTATCGTAGTTGGGAAAATCATACGCCTTCATCAGATTGACCCTTGTCAGGAACTCGTTGGCGGAATAGACATCTGACAAATTCTCGCCCTCTATGCCCATAAAATTGGGAAGCCCGGCGCCTGTACAGATGAAGAAAGCCTTAAACCCCTCTTTCCGTAAGCTCTCTATGGTCTTTATCTTCCCGATAACGTAGTTGTATTTTATCTCCACACCGAGAGCTTTTATGCCTTCTACTTCCCGCATTACTATATCCTTGGGAAGCCTGAACTCCGGAATGCCGTAGGTAAGCACCCCTCCGGGCTTATGCAGGCCCTCGAAAACCGTAACGCTGTATCCCATCCTTGCCAGGTCCCCAGCCGCCGCCAACCCAGCGGGCCCCGAGCCTATAACGGCTACTTTTGCCCCTTTGAAAGCCGGGGCCTCCGGCGCCTTACTGC
>CAYMBK010000127.1:0-4646 GCA_964388645.1 uncultured Planctomycetia bacterium
CGGGTTACCCACACTCTCAACAACCTCTACTACTGCTGCTTTTTGAAAAAAAGATTAATAAAAAAGCAGAGCTTTGGTAATCTATGTTGGTTAAACGACTAAATTTGACCAACAAAAAAGGAGGTTACCAATGAGAACGCTCTGCTTCGAAGGATATTATACCCAAAGATTCGCTCGTATTAAAGAGTTTAGTAACAATCAGGTTGAGATAGTCTTTGATAATTTTTTGAAAGAGTTTTGTAACGATTGGCTGGAAGAAGAGTACGTGCTTCAAAGCGGGGCAGATAAATATGAAAGAACTAACACCCGAAGGGACTACGGTGCTGGGCATTATACGCGCAAAGTAATAACGGCAAGAGGGGTAATTCCCGTAAAGGTCCCTAGAGGGGTTCTCCAGAAGTACAATTACACGCTCTTTGATAAGTTTAAACGTAAGACGGAGAAGTTCGAGGATATCGTCGTAGAAGCTATTTTAAAGGGACATTCATCCCGAAAGGCTAGTAAATTTTTTAAGGGAATGTTCGGAGAAAACACTATAAGTCACCAGGCGGCTGTATCGACTTTACGTAAATTTGATTATGAACTGGAAAAGTGGAAGAACAGATCATTAAGAGATGATGCTGTAGTACTTGTTCTGGACGCGGTTTATCTAAAGGGTGTTATTCCTTGGAGGAAGACAGCGGCGCCTGTCTTGTTCGCATATGCGATATATCCTGATGGAACTGAAGAAGTTTTGGATTTTGAGCTTGCCAGGGGCGAATCGGAAGCGGCATATAGCAGATTTTGCCAAAAGATCTGGTATCGTGGATTGAAGAATGTTCAGCTTGTGGTTCATGACGACAACGGAGGTATAGTAAATACTGTAAACTCAGTGTGGCCCAAAGCAAAAGATCAGCAATGCTTATTTCATATGGAGAAAAATTTTAGGAAGAAACTTGCGGGAGTTGGAGACAAAGATAGAATAATGAACGATTTATCAGAGTTGTACAAGGCGGACAGCGAAGAAGAATTTTACCGCAAGGCTCAAAAGTTCTGGAACAAGTGGAAAAAATATTATAAACATCCGGCCATGAGATACTTGAGTAGGATGATGCCCGAGACTATAAAATATTTTGACCTGGATAAGAAATGGTGGAGTATAGCAAAAACAACAAATAGGCTTGAAAGGATGTTCCGGGAGTTAAAAAGACGCATAAATGTGTTTAGGAGGTTCCCGAATACAAAAAGTTGTAAAAGATGGCTATACGCCCTCTTGGTGGAGGCTAATAAAACCAATATGGATTACGAAGTCCTGTTAATAAAAAGTCAGCAACTTTCTTGACACTATGGGGGTGCCTTATTGTTTGCCCGGCCATACTTAGTAGTGTAAAATAGATTATAGAGAGTGTGCATTGTGAAAAGGGGTGGGCATGGGGTATTCTGTTTCCTTGAGCATCTTTTTCGCGGGGTTCTGATAGTGATCGGATCGGTGAAATTCTTAAGGTGCTCTCAGCGAGAAAGAAATCTGAGGGATTTTATTGACAAGGCTGGCTTGGCTTGTTTTAGGTTCAGTTTAAATGAAGGCAGAATATTATTTTCCAATGAAGTTTTTGTTAATATGCTGGAGCTAGATGATTATCCCGGAGGAATAACAGGATGTCCACTCATGGAACTTTTCATATCAGCTGAAGGATATGATGAGCTCAGGTTTATGCTGGCTGATAGGGGGCATATTACGGGCATCAAATATGAGATACGTACTTTAAAGGGGACAAATAAAACCCTCAGTCTGGACGCTTACCTTGAGGCATCCTGTGGCATCAAAGAAAAGAAAGTCATGGCTGTCCTGCGCGATGTAACGGGGATTGAGGCTTTTTTAGAGAGGAACGCGGGATATGGGAACCTTTTCAGGAATTCGGGGGATATGATGTTCATTTTTGATCTGTTCGGCATGGAAATAAAAGAAGTAAATCCGTCTATGGTGTCGCTTTCCGGGTTTACGGAGAAGGATCTTCTGTGTATGCGGGCGACCGAATTGATACATCCTCTCGACAGGGAGAAATTCGAGAAAAAGGCGGAAGATACGGCGTTTTCACAAAGTGAAACTTTAGAAACAATAATGGTTTGCAAGGGAGGGGCCTATAAAGAGGTGCTTTTTGCGTTTTCAATCGCCGATATTGAAGGAAAAAAAAGGATACTGGCTTTAGCGAAAGATATTTCACGGTATGCCCGCAGAAAGGAAGAAACAGAAGCACATATGACACAACTGGAAGATTTCTGGAAGGCGTCGATCGAACGCGAGGAAAGAATACACGAACTTCGAGAGGCCCTTACAGAAGCCGGGAAAAAGATAAAAGAACTGGAAAAGAAGAATGATAAAAACGGATAAGATACTGCCTGAAACGCTAAATTCGGGCGATGATGCCGGGTATCGCCGGAGAATACTTGCCGAATCCTTTAGGACGAGGATATTAAGCCTTCTTGTGGTTTTTTTGTGCGCGGAGGTGCTTCGCCGGGTTTTCAAAATATCCGTGCCCGCCGGGTTTTTTACTGTTCTTACAGCCTGGGTGGGTGTAAGCGCGCTGTACTTCTTTATCTTTACGCGAAAGTGGCCTTTGAGTGAAGAGGCGCTTGACAGATTACATTTTACCTACTATATCCCCGGTGTTCTAGCCTCAACTTTTCTTGCCCATTATTTGGGAGGATCCGAGTGGGTGGCGTTTGCGGTGTATCTTTTCGATCTTGTCTACGCCAATATGCTGCTCAAACGTGTCAGAGGGGTAATTGTAACCGGTCTTGTTTTGATAAGCTATTTCACCCTGTTACTGCTCGAATATAATTCTGTCATACCTCATTATCGTTTGGTGCCGATGTATGAGGCGGCGTACAATAATTTTATCTACATTGTTATAACGAACATCATCGTAGTAGGACTGATCTTTGTGATGCTGTCCTATGTAGTCGGGCTGTTTTCCAATTTGAAACTTCGAAGGGAAAAAGACCTTATAGTGGCAAGGGGCAGACTTGAGTTAAGATCGTCCCAGATCAAGGGCCTTAGTGACAGGCTAAAGGTCCTTTCGGAAGAGAACGATATGCTGAGATCCCGTGCCGAGAAATATGTAAGAGAGAAGGAAAAGAGCCTTGATCTTGTGAGGTCGGGACTCGAGGAAAAACTTGAGATACAAAGTAAAACCCACAGGGCTATGCGTTTGATGATAGACGATCTTAATGAAATGAGCGGGGAGCTTAAAAAAGTAAAAGCCGGGCTTGAAGACAAGGTCAAGAAAAGAGCCGAAGAACTTATGGAGATCACCGAAAGGCTTCACCGCAACGAGAAATTAGCTTTCATAGGGCAACTTGCCGGCAGTGTTACTCACGAACTCCGTAACCCGCTGGGAGTTATAAGGAACGCGGTCTATTTTCTTGAGACAAAGTTTTCAGCAGGGCCGGAGGACAAGTTAACGGAATATCTTTCCATGATAAAGAAAGAGGTCGGTATCATGGACCGCATTGTCAGTGACATAATGGGTTTTGCAGGCACAAAACCGGAGACACTCATAAAAACCGATCCTGGCACCGTTGTTGAGAGCGCTGTTTCTCAGCTAAACGCTCCCGAACTGATTTCTATTGTGAAGGATATTGAGAAGGTACCTTTTATTATGGCCGACCCGGAGCAGCTGACACACGCTATCGTGAATATGATCAACAATTCCATAGTCGCGATGAACGGCAACGGTGAGATAGTTATAAGGGTTCGTGAAAAAGACGGTTATGTGATCATGGAGGTCTCTGACACCGGAGTGGGTATACCCGAAGAACACAGGAAGTTCGTATTTGAACCACTCTACAGTACAAGGCCCAAGGGAACGGGTTTGGGGCTTGCTATAGCCAAAATGATGGTGGAAGGCCAGAGAGGAAGCATAGATTTTACCAGCCGGGAGGGCGAGGGCACGACGTTTACGATAAAAATGCCCTCTTCTTCGGATCTCTGATCATCTTCATTCGCCGTGGTTTTTTTGATCAGTTCGGGACATCCAGGGATGTTGACCTCTAGAAAGGGCGTAATATAAGGCTCATTTTCATAAAGACCGCGTTAAGCCCTATCGGGACGCTCCAGACGGCGGAAAAAAACAGCAGTATTATCAGAAAAACACCGCCTGTGTGATATCTGTTCTTTCTATCGAGAAACCCGCGACCGATATCCAGGAGGTATCCTGCGAAGATCGCGAAAGCAGGATAAGCGGGCATCATGTACCTATGCTCTCTTCCGGCATTGCCCAGATATGTCTGAAAAATAACGAAAAAGATCACTCCCCACAAAGCGAAAAAAAGGGTATTTTTAGCGTTTTTTTTGTCAAACCATAAAGCCGCGGGAAAGAACAGAAAAAGGGCGAATAACGGGTTCTGGTACGGTATGCCAAGCAGATATGTATACCACGGCCGTGAGCTGACAAGGTTAAACCAGGCTGTCGGCTGAAGGTCGGTTATCTGCTTATGAGGCAGATAGAAGGGGGTGTCGTATGTGCTATACACTTTCCAAAACCAATGGCCGGATCCCAGAACAAAACCAGCACTCAGCAGCAAAAGATTTTTGTCGAAGATCGCCGACAAGAACGTTTTTCTGTTTGTCAGTTTCCCAAGATTTGAAGCTAAATGCCAAAGGAATA
>CAYMBK010000128.1:0-2512 GCA_964388645.1 uncultured Planctomycetia bacterium
GAAGAATTTCTGAAAAATGCCACGGCAAGAAAGGGTGAGGGAGTATGATACCGCGTAACTCCGGCGATGCGAATTGACAAACATAACGTGGCATGTATAATGTAGTTTCATTTATTCTTCACTGTTTACGGGAGCTAAAATGCCAAGGAAGTTCACTTTTAAAGGCGGGATACATCCGGAATATTGTAAAGATATGAGCTTGAGCGAGCCTTTAAGAGAGGCCCCTCTGCCAAAAACGGTTGTTGTGCCTTTATCCCAGCATATAGGAGCGCCGAATCTTCCGATCGTCAAGAAGGGCGATACTGTAGGAGAGGGGGATATAATAGGGAGTAGCGATAGTTTTATCTCGGCTCCCGTTCATTCCCCGGTGTCGGGGAGGGTTACGGATATAAAGAAAGCCTTTCATCCGTCCCTGGGGCAGTCTATGGCCGTTTTTATCGAACGGGACGGGGAAAAGCCCGCTCGGGTTTACGAGAAGAAGGACGATCTTGAAAAAATTTCCCCTTTGGAGATAATAGAAAGGGTCCGCTCTGCCGGGATAGTGGGTATGGGAGGCGCTGCATTTCCTACTCACGTAAAATTGAGCGTTCCCCGGGGCAAGAAGATCGACACGCTGATAGTGAACGGCGCGGAATGCGAGCCGTATCTTACATGTGATCAGATGTTGATGGCAAAGAAAACCTTGGAGATAATCCGGGGGGTGCATATCGCCATGAGGGTTCTTTGTCCCGCACGCGTTTTCATCTCTCTTGAGGACAATAAGAAGGCGGATATTTTCGCTTTTCAAAAAGCCCTTAGAGAGGCGGGTTCGGACGGGGACATCGAGATCTCGGTTGTTACCCTCAAAACCAAATATCCCCAGGGCGGGGAAAAACAGCTTATCAAGGCGGTGACCGGCAGAGAAGTACCTCCGGGAAAACTCCCTATGGACGTAGGGTGTATGGTCCAGAACGTGGGGACAATGAACGCCATATATGAAGCTGTGACCATGGAAAAACCGCTTATAGAAAGGTTTGTGACAGTCGCGGGAGATTGTGTATCACGAAGCGGTAATTACCTTGTGAGAGTGGGCACTACGATAGAGGAACTTTTATCGCTTTGCGGGATCGATCTCAAGGAAGAGCCTTTTAAGGTGATAGTCGGCGGACCCATGATGGGGGTCTCACAGGTAGGAACGGCGGCACCTGTGCTCAAGAATACTTCCGGGATACTGCTGCTTTCAAAGAAGGCGGCTCGGTCCTATGAAGAACAAAAGTGCATACGATGCGCCAAGTGTGTTGATGTTTGCCCGATGAGGCTAGTTCCCACCGACATAATGAGAAATGTTAAAAAAGAGAATTGGGATCGGGCGCAGGAACTTTATGTGTCCGATTGCTTGGAATGCGGAAGCTGTTCGTACATATGCCCCGCGCGGATCCCCCTGGTGCAGTACATCAAAGAAGCAAAATCGGTTTTGGCGAGGATGGCGAGGCAATGAAAAAACTCACGATAAGCGTTTCTCCGCACATATTATCTCCGGTGGGAACATCGGACATGATGAAGGATGTGATAAAGGCGCTTGTTCCGGCCCTTGCGGCCGGCATATACTTTTTTAGAGGGGACGCGGTAGGGATCATAGTTTCTGCGGTAGCCGGTTGTCTTCTATCGGAAATATTCCTGCAGAAGATAAGGAACAGGCCGCTGGAAATACGAAACGCCAGTTCTTTATTGACGGGGCTTCTTCTAGCCATGGTCCTTCCTCCGGGCCTGCCGCTTTGGATGGCATTTCTCGCCGGCGCGGTGGCTGTCGGCCTGGGGAAAGAGATATTCGGAGGCCTGGGCAGTAATATATTCAATCCGGCACTTCTTGCCAGGGCTTTTCTCATGGCGGCGTTCCCTGTAGCTCTTACTACATGGAAAGCTCCGCTGACCCTTGACGCTGTCACTACCGCGACACCTCTTGGGCTGGCAAAATTCGAGGGTTATATAACACCTTTTTCCGAGCTTGCTTCGGGAAATGTAAGCGGATGCATCGGAGAAACATCCGGTATCGCCCTTTTGGCGGGGATAGCGTATTTGCTTTATCGTAAAGTGATAGATTACCGGATACCTGCCGCGTATGCCGGCACGGTCATTATATTTTCCGGGATAACCCATATGGTATCGCCCGGAACATACCCGGGTCCTGTTTTTCATGTTTTTGCCGGAGGTTTTCTTCTCGGGGCCGGCTTCATGGCGACGGATCCGGTGACGTCTCCCGTGACCGCTAGGGGGAGATGGGTGTTCGGCGCCGGGTGCGGCCTTATAACTATGACGATAAGGCTCTGGGGCGGGCTTCCGGAAGGGGTAATGTACTCGATCCTGCTCATGAACGCGTGTACGCCCATAATCAACAGGCTTACCCGGCCGAGGCGTTTCGGATCAAATATGATCGAAGGAGAAGACAGACAGTGATCAGGCGGATAATACACAGTGATATGGCTAAGATGATAATGGCGCTTTCTTCTGTCGGTATAGTGTCGGCGGGTTCTCT
>CAYMBK010000129.1:0-2609 GCA_964388645.1 uncultured Planctomycetia bacterium
GGTCAGGCCACTACACCGCTATTTGTCACAAGTCAGTGGCCAGACCCCATCGCCAGTCACAAGTCAGTGGCCAGACCCCATCGCCGGTCAGACTTCATAGGCACCGCGAAAGATGGGTAATCACCCTGCCAAGCCGGTTATCTGTGTTCCGTACAGGGAGGATCCACACCGGGCGGAGGGGCCCTGGTAGGAGCACAGATAACCGGCTTGTACTCAGTAAAGAAAGTCTCCTCGGCGTAGCCAGACCCCAGTGCAGGTCCGTGGCAGGACCCATTGCAGATCCTGGGCGAAAACACGGGAGGCCTCTTTGATCAAGGCGTCCCCGCCGGGAATTTTAGTTTTACAGACTTTTCTTCTCTAAATTCTCCAAAGACTATTTCCACAAGGCCCTTCTCTCTCTTGCCTTGTCGTACACCTGCTCATATTTGACCACTGAATCATTCCAGCAAAAAACTTTTCCCATAGCCCTGTCTCTCATCTTATCAAAATGTTCGCGCCTGTCGTAATATGTGCTGATGGCCCATCCGACAGCATAGTACACGGCGGAAGCTTCGTCTTTCTCGAAACGAAACCCCGTGCCTTCCCCGCTTGTTTCGTCGTACTGTTCTACCGTATCCTTCAATCCCCCGATGGCCCTGACGATAGGCAACGTACCATATTTCATGCTGTATATCTGATTAAGTCCGCAGGGCTCATACCTCGACGGCATCAAAAAAAGATCCGACCCCGCTTCTATTAAATGCGCTTTCCTCTCGTCAAACCCTATCCACGCGCCTATCTTACCGGGGAATTCGGCGGGAAGGCCCCCGAAAAAGTCTTCTATGTCCTTCTCCCCGCTCCCAAGTATGGCTATCTGCGCTACCATATTTCGGATCATTTCCCTTATGACCGGGGCTACCAAGTCTAATCCCTTCTGATGCGCAAAGCGGGTTACCATGCCGATAACGGGAATATCGGGGTCTTCCGCCAGGTGGAATTCTTGCTGAAGCCGCCGCTTACAGAATGTCTTCCCTTCAATATCCGCCCTGGAGTACTTCCTAGGGATAAGATCATCTTTGGCTGGATCCCAGCTGTCGTAATCCGCGCCGTTAAGAATGCCGTAAATATCCTCTCTTCTTCTTTCGAGATAAGGCGCCAACCCCGAACCTCCTTCTGGAGTAAGGATCTCTTCCGAGTAGCTGGGGCTCACGGTAGTGATAGCATCAGCGTAAAATATCCCTCCCTTCATAAAATGCACTTTCCCCCAGCTTTCAAATTTAGATTCGCAGAAATCCTCGTCACGGAGGCCTAGAAATCCGTATTTGTCCGCCGGAAAAACTCCCTGATGCCCTATGTTATGTATCGTGAACACCGAAGCCGTTCGGGCGAAAAAAGCATCCTCTTTTCCCTCCGTTTTCAAATATGCCGGTATTAGCGCCGTCTGCCAATCGTTACAGTGAATGATATCCGGACGAAATCCCGTGTCTCTGCATAGCTGCAGCGCCGCTTTTGAAAAAAATCCGAATCTTTCGGCATTATCGGAATATTCCCTCGTGCCGTCATCGTACAGGCCATGCCTGTGAAAATACGCGTCATGCTCTATAAAAAAATACTTGACGTTCGCCTCCGACGCTGAAAGCACCCGGCACCAAACGGTTCGGATCCCCATCGGAACGCCCATAGAGCTGAGCATAACGTCCTTGTCTTTCTTTTGTATTCTCGAGTACCCGGGCAGCACAACCCTTACATCATGGCCCCTTCCGGCAAGAACTTTAGGCAAAGCCCCGCAGACATCCGCGAGGCCCCCGCTTTTTGAGAACGGCACCGCTTCTGAAGCAACAAAAAGTATTTTGCTCTTTTTTGGTTTTCGCGGTTTTTTAATTTTACCCGCCTCGAATGGCCCTACCTTCTGTGCTTTTATCCTTTTTTGCCCTGACACGGATCCACTCCTGTTTCGGTTGTTTCTCCTTCTCCTGCCCGATCTATACCGCCAGACAAAGACATTTTACTCCTGATACCCTCTTTCCGCAATCTTTCGCTTTTCTTTTTCTCCTTCTCTCGCGGAAAAGCTGTCTATATCGGCCGGGAGAGCTTATTTTTCCGGCAAAAAAGAAGCTATATCCGGAACGACGTCCCGGAATGCCTTGACTTTGACCCGTTTAGATGTATAATACTGTTCATTAATGTCTTGGTTAGTGGTAATCACAAAACAAGGAGAGACCATGAGATCACTCACATATTTGGCATCCGTTCTGTTGCTATCTTTTTCTTTGGTATGTTCCGCTTCCGCTAAAAGTCCGGCAGCTCCGGTTCAAGACGGGAAAAAAGTGTCCTTGAACTATACACTTACTGTTGACGGCCAGGTGGTGGATTCTACTTCAGAAAGAGAACCTTTAACGTTCACACAAGGCAGCGGAGAGCTCATGCCGGGTCTTGGCAGGGGAATAGCCGGCTTAAAGCCGGGAGAAAAGAAGAGTATCACGGTACGGCCTGCGGAGGCTTACGGGCCCGTAAACCCGGAAGCGATAGTTGAGATCCCCAAAGCACAATTTCCATCGAACATGAATCTGAACCCGGGAATGACTTTGCAGGTCGGGACTAACGATGGCGGCCAGCGCATGATCCGTATC
>CAYMBK010000130.1:0-2681 GCA_964388645.1 uncultured Planctomycetia bacterium
ATGCTCTTGTGCTTGTCCGGAGGAAAAAGGGGGAAAAACTCAACATAGCCCTGGCCGGATCCGAACCTCCTCGATGGAAAGTGTCCGATGTTTTCCGGGCGGTAATAATTTTTGTTTTCGCCGGATATGTTTTCGCTTTTATCCAGGGAATGTTATCCGGGAAATTCCCTATTCTTGTGGATCTGAATTTCAGGATGGTATCCGATACGGCTTTTATGAACATAGCAGGGATAACCGTGATCTTTTACTTTGTCTTCAGGAAGTACGGTCACGGGGCTTCCGCCATAGGATTGTCCGCGGTCAGCCCGTTAAAGGTCGTGTTAACGGCGCTTGCGGGTTACGTGGCTATAGTGCCGGTCCTTACGCTCATAATACTCCTGACTTTCGTATTTATCAGGGCCGTCGGCTATGATCCTCCTGTACAGCCGATAGTAGAGGTATTTATAGAAGAAAAAAAGGCCAGTGTGATATGGATGTCCGTTGTTTTCGCCGCGATTTTCGGGCCCGTGGCCGAAGAGATATTTTTCAGAGGATTTATGTATCCTGCTGTAAAGAAGAAATGGGGAGTGGCTGCGGCTTTGATAGCTACTTCGGCGATATTTTCGTTGCTGCACGCCCATGCGGCGGGTTTTCTTCCGATAATGGCGCTGGGAGTGTTCCTGGCCTATCTTTATGAAAGGACCGGTTCTTTATTTGTCCCTATGGCCGTTCATATGATACACAACATGTGCATGCTTGTTATGGTGATGTTGGCAAGGGCCATAGGTACATAGCCGTGAGAAAGGAGGGTGTTCGGTATATGGGATATGACACGATAAGGTTAACAAAAGGTTCCGTGGAGATATTAGATCAGAGGCTTCTTCCCGGGAAAAAGAAATACATAAAATGCCGTACAGCCGAAGATGTTTTTGACGCTATCGTAAAAATGAAGATACGGGGGGCTCCGGCTATCGGTATAGCCGGGGCGTTCGGGGTTTATCTGGGGGCGTTGTCTTGCGGGCAGAGCGGCATATCGGGGCTTAAAAGGGAAATAAAAAAGGTATCGGGATATCTCGCGTCTTCCAGGCCCACGGCTCGTAACCTTTTCTGGGCTCTTGAGAGAATGGAGAAGGTATGCGGGTTATCGTCTCATCGGACGGCACGGGATCTTTTGGCGGCCCTTCTCGGCGAGGCCGCAAAAATCCTCGAAGAAGATAAGGCAATATGCCGTGCTATAGGAAAAAACGGAAGAGTGTTGATAAAAAAAGGTTCGCGCGTTATCACTCATTGTAACGCGGGGGGGCTTGCTACCGGAGCCTTCGGAACGGCTCTTGGCGTTATTTTCTCTTCGAAAAAAAAGATAAAAATGGTTTATGTCGACGAAACAAGGCCGCTGCTGCAGGGTGCCAGGCTCACGGCCTGGGAACTGGCGGGAGAAGGTGTGCCGGCCACACTTATATGCGATAATGCCGCGGCATTTGTTATGGCGCGTTACGGGATAGACGCCGTGATAGTGGGAGCGGACAGGATAGCGGCCAACGGCGACACGGCCAACAAGATAGGGACATATTATCTGGCTCTCGCGGCTAAATATCACAATGTGCCTTTTTATGTGGCTGCGCCGGTCTCTACTTTTGATCTTTCGGTAGCTGACGGGTCAGGGATCCCCATAGAGGAAAGGTCTGCCGATGAAGTCAGAAAGGCGGGGTGCGGGCTTATAACCTTGAAGGATATGCCGGTATTCAACCCGGCTTTTGACGTTACGCCCAATAAGCTGATAACCGCGATAATAACAGAAAAAGGAATAATTGAACGGCCGGAAAAAAACAGCATAAAAAGGCACATAGGCGCGAAATGAAAGAACTTAAATTCATAAAGGACATACAAAAAAAAGCCGGATCGGCAGCCGGCAGGCTTGTTCTGGGGATAGGCGACGATTGCGCCGTTTTCAGAAAAGGTAAAGACGATCTTTTTGTATGGGGATCGGACATGATAACCGAGGGAACACATTTCCGGGTCGAGGAAGGTTATGAGAGGATAGGCAGGAAAGCCGTGGCCGTAAATATAAGCGATATCGCCGCTATGGGGGCGGTTCCTAAGTATATAACGGTCAGTATCGGCATTCCGCCTGAGATGAAAATGTCGGATGCGTTGAAAATATACGACGGGATAACGGATATTTGCAGTGAATTCGGAGTGCAGTTAGCGGGAGGGGATACGGTCCGGGCAGAAAGCCTTGTCATAGGGGTCTCGATAATAGGTACTTCTGACAAAAAGAGGCTTTTGACGCGTTCCGGGGCAAAAGAGGGAGATCTGATTCTTATAACTGGCCCTGTCAGAAACGGCAGAAAAGAACATCTGGATTTCACGCCGCGCCTTTCAGAATCGTTATTCCTGACGGAACGGCGTAAACCCAGCGCTATGATAGACGTTTCAGACGGAATAGTGCCCGATATCGGCAGGATATGTACGGAAAGCAAGGTAGGCTGTCTTTTGTTCGAGGAAAATATCCCGCTTTCATCCGGGTTGACCATTGATGACGCCATGTATTACGGGGAAAGTTTTGAGCTGTTGTTTACGATGAAGGAGTGCCGCGCTGAAAAACTTCCTTCATGGGCGGATGATAATGAATTGGCGGGGTTTTTTTTTATAGGGGGCGTTACTCCGGTTTTACACGGGGTGAGGGTCGTTAAGCCCTCCCG
>CAYMBK010000131.1:0-3388 GCA_964388645.1 uncultured Planctomycetia bacterium
AACATTAAACGGCTTATGAGCATAGGGACTTATAGGGGGATACGCCATAAGAAAAGCCTGCCACTTCGCGGGCAGCGGACAAAAACGAACGCGCGAACCAGAAAAGGCCCCAAGAAGACGATAGGGGCGTTTAAAGATAAGTCTGCCCGGGCGGCGGTCAAAGCTGGGCCGAAATAAGTCTCGATCTCTCGGGTATGTCGGACGCAAAAACAGTGAGGTAAAAAAGTGCAGAAAAAAGATACATCTAAACGAAAGAAAAAGGTCTCCAGAAAAGTTTCCACGGGCTGTGTTTATGTACACGCTACTTTTAACAATACCATAGTTACGGTAACAGATGATGAAGGGAAAGTTCTCTGCTGGAGTTCTCCGGGAACCGTGGGGTACAAAGGTTCCCGTAAATCAACACCTTTTGCGGCCACTATTGCCGCTAAAGATGCGGTAAAGAAGGCCAAAGCTCACGGGATAAGAGATGTGGACGTATTCCTGAGAGGGCCCGGGTCGGGTAAAGAGAGTGCGGTAAGAAGCATAAGGTCTGAGGGGCTTAACGTGAAGATGATAAAGGACCTCACTCCAACACCGCATAACGGTTGTCGTCCCAGGAAAAGAAGAAGGGTTTAAGTATATTTACTTTTTTACTCCGTGCGGAGTTTTGGAAGATAATGAAATAATCAAGGAGCGGCAGATATATGGCAAGAAGATTAACAGCCTCATGCAGATTGTGCAGAACGGAAGGCGAAAAACTTTTTTTAAAGGGGACAAAATGCACTACAAGTAAGTGCGCTGTAGCGAAACGAGAGTACGGCCCGGGGCAACACGGGCAGTCACGGAGAAGGAAGCCTTCTAATTTCGCTATCCAGCTCAGGGAAAAACAAAAGGCCAAGAGGATATACGGCATGATGGAAAAACAGTTCAGGAACTATTTCGCGAAAGCGGAAAGGGCCAAGGGAGCTACCGGTGAGGTGCTTCTCCAGCTTCTGGAAAGAAGACTGGATAACGTTATTTTTCGCGCGTGCTTCTCCGCGTCTCTTTCAGCCGCGAGGCAGATGGTGGGGCATAAGTTCATTAAGGTGAACGGCCGGAGGGTCAACATCCCCTCATATCAGGTTTCCGAAGGCGACGAGGTCACGTTTCATGGAACTGACGATCAGCTCAAGGCGGTGCAAGAGACATGCAAGGTGCTTGAGGATAGAGGGGTACCGGAATGGCTGGATGTTTCCCAGGAAAAATTAACCGTAAAGATCAAGAGGCTTCCCACAAAGGGCGATTCGGGTAAAGACATACAAGAAAATTTGATAGTGGAATTGTACTCGAAGTAATGGTTAGCGCCTGAGTTTTGAAAAAGAGGTAAGCCTCCGGCGGGCAGGAGGCAGTGAAAATACAAGGAGGACGTTAGAAATGGGGATAAAGCTGAAAAATTTTGAGCTTCCGAAAAAAATAGCGTTTGAAGAATCCACCTACACTCCCACGTACGGGAAGATAATAGCAGAGCCTTTCGAAAAGGGCTACGGGGTGACTATCGGCAATTCCCTAAGAAGGATACTTCTGTCATCCATCGAAGGCGCGGCGGTTACCAAGATAAAGATAAACGGTACTTTGCATGAGTTTTCCGCTATTCCCGGGGTTTATGAGGATGTTACGGAGCTGATCATGAATATTAAAGGATTGGTGCTTAGATCACATTTTAAGACACCAAAACCCATGTTTTTGAGCGTAGAAAAAAAGGGAGAGATAAAAGCCTCAGATATCAAGACCGACGAAACTGTAGAGATCATTAATCCAGATCATCATATAGTTACTCTTACGGAAGACACAAAACTTGAGATCGAGATGATCGTCGAAAGAGGAAGAGGATATGTTCCTGCTGACAAGAACAAATCAGAAGATGATGTCGTAGGCATGATCCCCGTGGATTCCCTTTTTTCGCCGGTAAAAAGGGTGAACATAGACGTTGAAAATACGAGGGTAGGCCACATTACCGATTATGACAAACTTATTATCGAGGTTTTTACTAATGGCAGCATGGAGCCGAAGGATACGGTTCTTTACGCGGCGAATATACTCCAGAGACATCTTGATGTTTTTATGTCCATAGGGCGCATAGCGGAGGACGCGGAAGAGGAAGATGTTGACGGCCGGGATACAAAGGACCTGGCTAAAAAAATGGCCAAACCTATTTCCGAACTGGAGCTTTCCGTGAGGAGTTCTAACTGTCTTGCCGAGGCTAACATCAGGACCATAGGTGATCTTGTTTCCAGAAAAGAATCGGACATGCTTAAATATAAGAACTTTGGTAAAAAGTCATTAAATGAAATAGGCAATGTGCTCGAGTCGATGGGGATGCACCTCGGCATGGAAATAGAGGATGAGGAATAAAAAAACGCTTTGACGCGGGAAGGGTGATATGAGACATCGTAAAAATAAGGGAAGATTGAGCAGACGAACGAGCTGGCGTAAAGCTACTTTGAAGAGCATGGCTAACGATCTTTTGGAATATCAGAGGTTAGAGACCACTTTCGCAAAAGCAAAAGCTCTCCAAAGATACGTAGAGCCGTTGATCACTATGGCAAAAAAAGATCCAGACTCGCTTGCGGCCAGGCGAAGGGCTTTTCAGGAGTTATGTGACCGAAAAATGGTGAAGTGTCTGTTTGCCGATATTGCCCCTCTTTTTAAAAATATTCCCGGAGGGTACACCAGGGTAATGTCTTGTGGCTATAGGAAAGGTGATGGGGCTCAGATGGCTATTTTGGAACTTACAAAGCGGACCATTTCGGACGATAAACTTCTGGGTATAAAGCCCAAGAAGGAGAAGATCCGGAAAGGAAAAACTTCCAAAGATAAAAAACCCCAGGATACAAAGGCGGGGCGTCACGCGGCTCCTTCGATACCTGAAGAGGAGAAAGAAAAGATCCTTGTGGAGAACGTGAAAAAGGAAAAAGCCAAAACTGAACAGAAAAAGGTGCAAAAGAAAGGTATTTTTAAAAGGTTCCAGAGAAAATCTATGGGGTGATCCCGTGTCGCCGATGGTATCGGGTGGTTATTTTGGGGATTTACCGGTCTTTTTTACGATGTGGTATTTTCTTAGCTAGATCAGTTTTGAGGTAAGTCTATAAGATGTTCGGAAGGAAATGGAGGCCTTGTGCAGAGTAACTGGATGTGAAATCGTGGTTGCGATAGCTGCAAAGAGGTTTATAGAAAGTTTGAGTATATGGCCCAGAGTTCATGAGGGCGGGTTTTGAGTCCCGGCCGTGAGGACTTTGGGTTTTTTATTTGAGAGGTGGTGATACTAAGACTGATTGCAGTAAACCTGTAACTGCTTTACAATTTGAAAGGAGTGCTGGTTATGGAACATTTTTTCAAGCTTAAGGAAAACAAAACCAATGTCAGAACG
>CAYMBK010000132.1:0-3589 GCA_964388645.1 uncultured Planctomycetia bacterium
ATTCTCGAAAAGCAGCACCGCCGCCACCGCCAAAAGTATGATCATCGGATAGTGTTTTTTTAGCATTATCTTTCCCTCTTCAAACATTTGCCTGCCAGAATGTATGTTTTTTACAATACAAAGTAATTATAGCCTTATTTTGGATAAAATACAGGTATATTTGACAAAAAAGCTTGCACTGTCAAAATGCGTATCTGTTATCCCGCACGCTTATTTTGATGTCCGATACCTCAGGGCACTTTGCCCTCCACCCTCATTCCCAGCTCTTTGCATTTATCTCTTCGCCCTGTACCACACAAAGGAGGCACAACAATAGCGAAGACCTCGACAACCCCCGCCTGATATGCTACAATCTAGTTTCTTTAACCGGTTCTTATTTAACAAGGTCCTCTTATGAAAACTTATGGAAGGTTCCTAAAGCTTTTGCTGCCGCACTGGGGTGTCTTTACCGTGGCCGTTCTATGCATGATATTATCTTCCGCTTTCGCCGCCTCACCTATAGCTCTCATAATACCGCTTGTAGACAAGGTCATCTCAGGAAAAGAGATAGCGATCCCCGCGGGAGTGGTCATGCCATCTATGCTGCAGGACTTGATCAACAAGATCAATGCTCTGCCCCGCATACATCTACTTAACATAATGACCGCAATGGTCATTGTGATATTTCTCCTTAAAGGGGTCTTTGAATTCCTTAAAGCCTATCTGATGGGTGATGTCAGCGAAAGGGTCGTAAGGGACATCAAGAACGACATATACAGAAAGATCCTGAACCTTTCCACGGATTTTTTCTCGCACAATCCTACCGGAAAGCTCATGTCCCGAATAACACATGACACAGGCGTGATCCGAGACTCCATCGGCAGTGGTGTAGCTGATACCTTTTCACAGCCGATAGAAATATTTTTCTATATATCTGTGCTGGTGGGTCTCAAGATTTACGGCGGCGTCCCGTGGAACTTCATTTTGGTAAGCCTCATAATATTCCCGTTCATACTTTTCCCGATCATGCGCATAGGCAAACGGCTCCGGAAGATAAGCCGATCATCCCAGGAACAAGTTGGCGACATAAGTAATATGCTTCTTGAAACGATATCCGCGATAAAGCTCGTCAAATCCTTCGGAATGCAAGACTATGAATGCAAGAATTTCAGAGAAAAGACCCAGAGATTCTACAAGATCACGATGAAATCCATCACAAAGATGAAAATAATCGGACCGCTTACCGAATCCATGATGGTGATCTGTGTAGGCGTCATACTGTGGATAGCCGGCAAAAGCATAATATCGGGCGAACTTTCATTCGGCGTGTTCGCGGCCTTTCTGGCAGCGCTGTTTTCACTGATGAAACCTTTCAAAAAACTCAGTAATGTCTACAACATAAACCAAAAAGCCCTTGCCGCGGCCGAGAGGATATTCCAACTTTGTGATACCCCCGTAACTATAAAGGAAAATCCCCGCGCGGTTCCGCTGGAAGAATTCACCCGCGAGATCAGGTTCGACAACGTATCGTTCAGGTATGACCCGGACAAGGAGAACGTTCTTAAGAACATAGACCTTGCCGTAAATAGAGGAGAAATTGTCGCGCTGGTGGGTCCGTCCGGCGCAGGTAAGAGCACACTGGTCAACCTTATTCCAAGATTTTACGATCCCTCTGAAGGCACTGTCTTCATAGATGGAACAGACCTTAGGGACGTGAAAATAAGGCAACTGCGGGACAAGATAGGCCTGGTGACCCAGGAAACACTTCTATTTAACGACACGGTAAGGGCAAACATAAGCTACGGCCATACAGATATAGATGAGGAGCAGCTTGTCTCGGTAGCCAAGGCGGCTAACGCTCATATGTTCATAAAGGATTTTCCAAAAGGATACGATACGGTGATCGGTGAAAGGGGCCTCAGGATATCAGGAGGCCAGAGGCAAAGGATCGCCATTGCCAGGGCCATATACAAGAATCCGCCCATTCTTATATTCGACGAGGCAACCTCTCAACTCGACACCGAGAGTGAAAAACTGGTGCAGGACGCCATAAATAATCTAATGAAAGGCAGGACCGTTATAGTAATAGCTCACAGGCTAAGCACTGTAAAACACGCCGACAAGATAGTGGTCATCGATGAAGGCCGTATTATAGATTCCGGAACTCATGACATTCTTCTTTCCAGAAACCATTTATACCAAAGACTTTACCAGATGCAATTCGTTTCCTGAGCGTGGAAGCCAGCCGGTTATCCGTGTAGCACCCTTTTATTTTTATACGGATCACGATTTAGAGGGTGTGTTTATGCCCTCTCCTCATAAAAACGGCCTTGAACAATTTTTTATAATTCCGCATCTTCCAAGGACAGATCATCAGCGCCTGTTTAAAACACCTTTTTGCCTCTGAAATATCTCCTTTACGCAAAAGAAATTTCCCCCATCCATGTATCTCATCTGAAAGATAACGCCGGCCGAACCTTTTTACCAGGAAACTTCCGTAACGCGCATATATTTTTTTATAACTTCTGTACTTCGCCGCCCCGGCATCCGGAGCCAGCGATCTGGCGTCATCCATCCGTTTTCTTCTCATCAAAATCTCATCAATATTTAAAGTTTCACAATCGCGACATATACGAATAGCCAGCTCCACATCCGAACAAAGCTCGAGAGACTCATCAAGCAATCCTATCTCAGAGAAGATCTTTCTCCGATACATACCCGATGAATTGCAAAAACTCCGTGGAGGAGAAAATGGCGTCCAAATGTTTTCTTCTTTGCCTTTGTCTTGTGTTACTTTTGTAAAACATGCCCCGAGGGTCTCCCGTAATTCCATCTCTTTAACCTGCCGGGCCACCTTTTCGGGTAACATTTCATCATCAGAATCTAAAAATGTTATAAACTGCCCTCTGCTGTTTCTTATCCCGGTATTGGTCGCGGCCGCCTCGCCGCGATTACTATCATGCCGGATATAAAAAACTTCGCATCTTTTCAGATCCTCTATCAATTTTCCCGTGTCATCGCTAGACCCGTCATCTACGACTATGACCTCTATTCTTCTATAGGTTTGATTTAGAACGCTTTTTATTGCCTTTGGCAATACATATCCGCGGTTATACGTGGGAATAACCACAGAAACAAGATGTTTTTCGGATCTATGGATAAAATCTGCTTGCATTTTTCTGGGTCACCGTAACCTATGTTATAAACTGCATCAAACTCTCATCGATATATATATTGCCATGGGAGTATTCCTGGACAAACACTATCTATCCCCCTCAGCCCTCTGCCCTTACCTCTTTGCCCTTAAGCCCCTCATCTATCTCCCTCATGACCTCATCAGGTGAAACAGCCGATAGGTCCTTACCCTTGCCGGGATATACAACTCTCACGTTGTCCCCACGGGGAGCCCATTGGGCGGGGTCATTGATACCGCTGAATATCATTATTGTAGGCGTGCCTGTGTACGCAGCTATGTGGCTGGGCCCTGAGTCAAGCCCCACAAAGATCGAGGCACCCGCACACAGAGGGCCCAATTCGCTCAATGTGGTCTTACCGGAGAGGTCAACCGCGTCCAATCCTGAGTTCAACACCGCGTCCTTTACCCTGAGCC
>CAYMBK010000133.1:0-5919 GCA_964388645.1 uncultured Planctomycetia bacterium
AGGATAAAGCCCGGGGATTTTCTTGTGGCCGGAAATAATTTCGGGTGCGGCTCGTCCCGGGAACAGGCGCCGGTCGCTCTTAAAGCAAGCGGCATTACAGCTGTAATAGCGAAAAGTTATGCCAGAATATTTTACAGGAACGCGTTTAACGTGGGTTTGTGTCTTATTGAGTGTGAGACCAATTACATAGATGATATGGACGAACTTGAATTAGATCTCGCTAAGAATGTCCTTAAGAATATTTCAAAAGGGGTTAATATAGAGATTAAACCTATACCCGATATAATGAAAAAGTTCCTGGAAGCCGGAGGCGTGATAGAATATTTCAAAGCACACGGAGGTTTCGGAGGAATAGCCTGACATAACAGGAACGGCGCAGACAGATGGGCATAAATATCATAGATCTTGGTGTGCTTCCCTACGAAGAGGCTTTAAGGGTACAGGAGAGGATACTAGAACAACGGTTGGCCGGCAGGTGCGGGGATACAATTCTTTTGCTTGAGCATCCTGATGTATTGACGATGGGGCGAGCCGCTTCGCCTGAGGATATAAGGAACAAGGCCTTTTTTTTAGAACGAGATGTCCGCGTGGTACATACATGCCGCGGTGGCGGGGTGACATATCATTCACCCGGGCAACTTTTGATATATCCGATAGTCTGCTTGGATCCTCCTATGCGGGATGTGTCCGGATTTTTGGATCTTTTGGAGACAATAACGGCCGCCGCCCTTTCAGAACTCGGGATCTTAGCATGCAGGGACAAAAGCAAGAGGGGAGTTTGGGTTTCCGGGAAGAAGATAGCTTTTACGGGAGTGAAATTCAAAAGGTGGGTAAGCTCGCACGGGGTCGCGGTCAATATAAATAACGACATACTGCCGTTCCGTATGATCGATCCGTGCGGAGACGCGAGTATAGAAGTGACCTCGGCAAATCTCATAACGGGTGCCGAACTTGACATGACAAAAGTGAAAGAAATTTTTGCGGGGTGTTTTTCTTCCGGATTAAAATGGGGTGCTGCCGATGCTTTTAAAGCTGTCTGAAGTGTCATTACGCTCCGCGACAGTTATAACGCGTTGGTATGCCGAGACCGGCAACGAAGTTAAAATGGGGCAGGTTGTTGCGGAAGCGTCCTCTGATAAGGCAACTTTTGATGTTGAAGTTCCGTGTGACGGATCGCTCTTAAGGATCCTTAAGAAGACAGGAGAGGTCGTTCTTCCCGGCGAGGCTATAGCGGAGATCCAAGAGAGAATATAGGTCTTTCTGGCGGTTTTTTTTTGCCGCCCATCTTGAGAATGGATCTTGAAGCAGTGCTGTTTCCGGGGAAAGATACGCCGCAAGAATACGGGGAGGTGCGTTCGAGGATCCTCTGTGGGCGCGTCGATCTAGGATAGTAAACAATGCGGTGGTGAAATTTTAAAGTCCAGTTAACTGCCCGATTATGGTTTTCGAGTGGCATTATCACCAAAAGACCGACACATGAAAAAAAAAGCATTGATCCTGTACATATCGAAATATTCCGGGCATCATAGGGCCGCGGAAGCTCTTGAGGCAGGCCTCCACAAGATGCCGGCTGAAATAGATGTCACAACTGTCGATGCTCTTGATTACACGAATCCTATCCTGGGGTATCTGTTGAACAGAGCCTACATGAAGATCATAAAAAAACGGCCGGAAATATGGGAGTATGTTTATGACAATCCGGAAGTCATGAAGAAAACAAAAAAAGCCAGAGAAGTTTTACATAGGTTCAATATGGCTAAGATCGGTAAATTGATAAAAAGAAATTCGCCTGATATCATATACTGTACTCAGGCATTTCCTTGCGGCATGGTGTCGGATTACAAAAAGTCCCGATCCAGTACGGTAACTTTAGTCGGGGTCTTGACGGATCACGCGCCCCATTCGTATTGGCTTCATGATGAGGTCGATTATTATGTTGTCCCGTCTTCCGACACGGCCTCGCGTCTTCGGGAAAAAGGTGTTCCGGACTCGCGAATAAGGGTTTACGGGATCCCGGTTGACCCTCTTTTTGGTGTCAAACAGGGCAAAGAGAAAGTACGCGCCTCTCTGGGGCTAGACCAAAAGAAGCCAACCATACTGATAATGGGTGGAAGCCAGGGGGTCGGAGCGATAGAAGAGGCTGTTTTTTCTCTGACGGCGGATACTTTCCATAATTACCAGCTAATAGTAGTTACCGGATCCAATAAAAAACTTTTCAGGAAACTTGAAAAAATTTCGCGAGGCCTGCCTGCGGGCGTTGTTACACTATTTCCGTACATCAGGAACGTGGACGCTCTCATGGATGCCTCCGACGCGGTAGTGACTAAGGCCGGTGGCATGACAACTTCGGAATCTTTGGTCAAAGGCCTTCCCATGGTCATAACCAAACCTATCCCCGGGCACGAGCGTATGAATGCCGACTACCTGGTATCGATCGGTTCCGCGGTTGAGGTGAAAGATGTAGCTTTTTTGCACGAGAAACTTAATGAGCTTTTTGATGACCAGGGAAATTTAGAGAGAATGCGGGAAAGATCACTGGACGCGGCCCGGCCCGAAAGCGCGATGGACTCGGCTTTACTTATTTTTGAGGTATAGTATGACATATTACCTTTATATGACCGGATTTTTTCTTTCCAAGATAGTTCCTCTTAAGCTTTCTTATCTAATAGCGGGTTTTGTGGCATGGGTGTTCTTCCTGTTTTCGAAGGCCGATAGAGAGGAAATGAGTGATAACCTGAGAGTGGTCCTGGGGCCGGAAGCCCCCCGGAAAGTCATAGACAGGAATGTCCGGGCCATCTTCAAAAATTTCGCGAAATATCTGGCAGATTTTGTCAGGTTCCCGAAATTTTCCGAGCAATATATCTCGGAAAACATAGAGATCAAGGGCAGGGAGAATCTGGACAAATGCCTATCCGAGGGAAAGGGTGTAATACTTGTGGCTTTACATCTGGGGAATTGGGAGTTAGGCGCGGCCCTTGTCGGGGCGTTGGGGTATGATCTTCGCGTGATAGCTCTCGAGCATTCGAATGCGCGAATAAATAATTTTTTTAATTCGCAACGAGCGATAAACGGGGTAAAAAGCATACCTACGGGAGCTAATATAAAGAGCTGTTTCAGGGCCCTCGGAGAAAATAATATCGTGGCCATAGCCGCGGATAAAGATTACACTTCAACGGGGATAGATGTGGATTTTTTCGGCAGAAAGACCCTTCTTCCGAGAGGTGCGGCAGTTATCTCCTTGAGGACGGGATCCCCTATAATATTTACGGCTCTTACAAGAGAAAAGGGAGATAGGTTTAGGTTGGTGTTCGAAAAGCCCATACTTTACCGTCCGACGGGGGATGCCGAGAAGGACGTCCGTGGACTTATACGGGAATATGTTAAGCTTTTCGAGAAATATATTTTGGCATACCCCGACCAGTGGTATGCGTTCAGGAGAATATGGAAGCTAAGACAGGGAACACTATAGTGGTCATACCCTCGTACAACGAGGAGAGGACAATAGGCTCCATAGTAAAGAAGATAGTAGCGATGGGGTTGACGGTCCTGGTCGTTGACGATGGTTCGATTGACGGGACGGAACGTATAGCGCTTGACAGCGGAGCTATGGTAATACGCAATAAGCGTAATATGGGGAAAGGCCGTTCCATAAGAGAAGGAATAGCTTGTGTTACGAAAAAAACAAAATTCGAATGGGTGGTTCTTATGGATGGTGACGGACAGCATCACATTGAGGACCTTTTCGCGCTCATGGAAGGTTCGAGAGGCGGTGATGCAGATATGGTCACCGGAAACAGGATGCATGACACCGAGAATATGCCGCTTTTGCGTTATTTGACTAACAGATTCACCTCTTTTGTCGTCTCGGGCATGTGCCGCCAGCAGATACCCGACACACAGTGTGGATACCGCCTTGTAAAGGCGGATGTGTTGACGGCGCTTGAACTTGAGTCATCCAGATATGACATAGAGTCCGAAATGCTTATCAAAGCCGCCCAGAAGGGGTTTAAGATAAGGTCCGTGCCGATCCAGACGATATACGGGGAGGAATGCTCCACGATAAATCCTGTTACGGACACAATAAGGTTTTTTTATTTGGTGATCCGTTATCAGATAGTATCTATTTTGAGAAGGAATAAATAAGCCGGAAGTTCGGGTTTCCGGCAAAAGGAGGATGCAGTATGCTGGCTTACTTACTTATTGCGACAGGATTTTTAGCGAGGTTTTTGCCGTTTGGGCATAACATGGCGCCGATAGCCGCGATAGCCCTTTTTTCGGGAGCGTATCTGAATAAAAAAATAGTTCCATGGGTGCCTCTGGTCATAATGGTTTCTACCGATATGATCCTCGGCTTGCATGATGTTGTTCTTTTTACGTGGACAGCTTTTATCCTTATAGGCTTCATGGGGATGGCGCTTAAAAGGAAAAGAACCCCTCTTTCTGTTTTTGGCATGACGTTAGCGGCGTCTTTACTTTTTTTCGCGATCTCTAATTTTGGAGTGTGGCTTGTTTGGTATCCGCGTACGGGGTCGGGGGTTGTTAACTGTTATGTAATGGCTTTGCCATTTTTGAGAAATAGCTTAGCGGGGAACATGGTTTTTTCGGCTGTTTTATTTGGGGTGTACGAGATGTCCATGAAGATGGCAGGGCAGTCGAGATACAAGGACCTTCTATTTGCCCGGTAATGGCGATGAAAGGATTGGATACGGCGGGGGTGTCTGTTTGCCCGAGTTGCCTGTATTTGTAAGAGATATAAAATGATGGGAAAGTAGTCCGCTGAAAAGAAAAAAAGCGGGCCGGAACGGAGGTAGCCCTTTTTGAGCCGGGTAATATCAAAAAGGGTTTTAATAGGGAAGTCCGTGAGCATTCGGATGCGGTCCCGCCGCTGTGAAACCTGCCGGCATTGGCAAAATAAAAGCTGTGCCGGAGCCTTTAGAGCTGATAGCCACTGTTCAGGAGAAGATGGAACGGGAAGGTAACTCTAGGGGGATGGGTTAAGCCAGAAGACCTGCCTTCGCGCCATGAGTCACGCCGCACCCGAGGAGGTCGCGGAGTGGATTATTAGGGGATTTAAAACGGAACCCCTCTGTCGTGGTATTTACCCGGCGGAGGGGTTTTTTTGCTTATCGGGGATCACCTTGGTGGTATATCCCGGAGAAGCGATCGTAAAGGGGGAAATGCGATGAAATTTCGCAGCTGTCGCGCAGCGGTAAAGCCCGAATACCCCAAAAAAAGGAGGAACCATGCGCAGGACATTGTTTGCTTTACTTCTACTAAATTTCGCTTTACATGCGCCGGTCTTGGCACAGGAAGATGATCCGCCAAAAGTCGAAAAAGAAAAATTCAAACCAACGGATATTGTCACCCGCCCAGTAGAGATGATCCTGGCTCCGGTGATAGGGAAGGAACTTTCCAGTGTGAAATATCTGGAAAATGATGCATCGGAAAAAGTCGAAACGGTAATTATAGCGACAACCCCCCAAAAAGAGTTCCCCGTAGATTTTCCAGGATTTGTTACCGTTATAACACGTAAAGATATAGAATCCTCGAATGCTAGGTATGTTTACGAACTTCTGCGCAGAGAACCCGGTATTTATGTGAGGGATTTTACGGGCAGTGGAAAGACGGTTGCTGTTGACATGAGAGGTTTTGGAGAGACTGCCCACCAGAATACACTCGTTTTGCTTGATGGGAGGAGGCTGAATGAAATCGATCTCTCCGGGACTGACTGGTCTCAGATCCCGATCGAGAACGTGGAACGAATAGAGATAGTCCGGGGAGGAGGCGCGGTCATATATGGGGACAACGCGTCCGCCGGGGTGATAAATATTATATCGAGAAGAGGGAAAAAGGGGTTTTACGTTTTTGGTGGTGCAGAGTTCGGGGACTATAAATATCGTAGTTTTAACGCCGGAATGT
>CAYMBK010000134.1:0-3944 GCA_964388645.1 uncultured Planctomycetia bacterium
TATGGCATAATCCGTGTCCCTTGTTATTATTTTCATCACCCACCTCGTCTTAATGATATCACATAGGTATCATTTGTCAATAAAAAAACCTTTTCTGCCAATGATCCCAAAAATCTCAACTCCTTGAGGATACATGCATTTTCGGCTTTCTATGCTCGTTGTTTAAGTTTAAGTTAAAAGTTAAGACTTGACCCCTATAGCCTCGGTGACGGATAATTTTCCTGCTCCGGTGAGCATTAACGACATGCATGAAACAAGAATAAGCAGCGGATATTCATATCCGCCTTTCATCATAAAAAACCCGTTAGGTCCGTGAACTTTCAATATCGCCACGGCCATTATTATGGCTATTACCGCCGCGCTCAATCTGGGGATTATGCCCAGCACCAGAAAAAACCCGAACACAAGCTCTGAACCGGCGGTTATCCAGGCCCACACCAAAGACGGAGTAAACCCCAGGTCTTTTAACATCCCCGCGAAAGCCTCTATCCCGCTACCGCCGAATATCCCGAAAACTTTTTGAGCTCCGTGCGCGGCCATTATGATCCCGACGACGGCTCTCAACAGCAATAAAGCCACATCTAACCTTTTTTCCCTGTCCATGCCACCCTCCTTTTTAAAATGATATCGCTTAGTATTCTCACCTTTCCCCTGAAAGGGGCCCTGTACAAACACATAAAGTAATGCAGCAAGTACCCGATCCGGGAAGGTATTTTCTTTCCCAGAACTAACCCCGGAGCTTTCCCTCTCGAAAGAGGGATGACATATCCCAGGTCCACAGCCCGGTAAACGCCCAAATCTTCTCCTTTGATCTTCCTCATAATATTTTCGGCCGCTGTAATGCCCTGGCTTATCGCGAACATAACTGCCATCCTCAGAGGTCTCTCGGAACTATCAGGGAAAAAAGCGGCGGCATCTCCCGCCACGAAAAGATCGCTTCCGCAGGATCTTTTCTCCGGATTCAAGACCCTATCCACTCTGATCCTGCCGCGGAACTTCTCTCCGGGGATATTCTCCAGAAACTCCGGGGGTCTCACCCCGGCGGCCCATACGCACACGGTATCATCTATCTTTCTTCCCGAACTCAGCAGCACTTCCCCAGATCCTAAACTTCCAAGCTTCTCCCCTAATATGATCTCAACATTGGCCTTTTCAAGTTCTCTCCTGGATTGCCTCCTAACCCACTGGGGCGAGGCCGCAAGTATCTCCTGTGAGTTTTCCGTTATTATAACTTTATGGCTCACTCCCGAACTCTCAAGGAACATGGCGCTAGCGGCGGCTAATTCAACCCCGGTGTATCCGGCACCCGCAATAACGATATTGACCGATCTGTTTGAAGATATCCTCGAGATGATCTCGTTCCGTAGATTTACGGCATCATCTACCGAATTAAAGGTAAAACAGGCACTCTCCATTTCCTTATTTCCGTGAAAATCAGTTTTTGCCCCGGAAGATACAAGAACATATTCGTAATCCGTTGCTTTTTCCCCGGCGTAAAATATCTTTTCCCGGGGATCTATACGGGTAACGCCTTCATTGAGAAACGCGCATCCTGACTTGAGGCACAATTCCCGCAGAGGGAACCTCAGGGTTTCGGGAGATATCCTGCCGCTCAGAACATCAGGAAGCATAGGCAAAAATTCAAAATTTTCTTTAGGATCAGCCAGAATGAGATCAAACCTTTTTTTCCAGCGATCCCTGTGTTTCGCGAAATGGCGCAGGGCCGCGAACCCCGCGAAACCGCCGCCTACCACAACTATATTCCTTTTTTTCATTCGTCCGCCTGTAGTTTAAAACTAAACTCCGCGCCTTGCGAGATCATACAATTTACGCCGACAATACCAAAACCAGGGCTGTAGCCACGGTAACAAGAAAATGCACCAAGACCGACATTTTTCCGGCCTCTGCCATGCCGCGGCCGACCGGGCGGCCGCTCTTTATTATTTTCATTGCTTTTATGTTCATCAGGTAGAATACAAGGCACACCAAACCCGCCGGTGAGAGAGTTCCCGCCATTACGCCCAGCACAAGGGCCGACGCCGATAAACATACGCCGAAAGCGTACAGGGCCGGACCCCGGTTGGCGCCCAAAATAACGACAAGATTGTTTTTTCCGGCTTTCCTGTCGGTGATGGCGTCCGGGATTTCGTTACATATTATTACCGCGAAAATAAGCCCTGCCGGAATAAGCGACATAAGAAATATGTCCGGGGAAAGAGTCCCCGAAAAAAGATAGTAAATGCCAGCGATAAGGAACGGGCCGAAGAGAAAAAATATCGATGCCTCTCCCATCCCCCGGTAGGATAACCTCAGAGGCCTTGCGGTGTACTGAATGGCGAAAAAAGACGCCATGACGGCCAGAATAGCAAAAATTGGGTTCTTAACGATCAAGGATATGGCAATGCCCGACAGGACCGCGGCCGATCCAAAAGCCGCCGAAGCCTTCAGCGCGGAACCGGGGGCCGCCTGCCCCGAGGATATCACTTTTGTTCCCCCGAAAAAGGGGGTTGTCAAAGTGTCATCGTCATCCGCGCCTGAAAGGTAGTCGCAGTAATTATTTGCCGCGTTGGCCGCAAGATGCCCCGAGATCACCCCGAAAAGAGCGAGAAAAAATATTAACGGGGGTATCTCACTGCCTCTGTTGTAGGCAAGCGCCACAGCAAAGATAAAAGGCGAAACGCTTGCCGGCAGGAAATTCGCTCTCACAAGATCTACAAATATCCTGATACCTGTCATAAAAGTTCTCTTATCGATGTCTCAAGATATTCTTTTCCTTTTGGACCGCTCACTTTATCGGCCACCTTACCATCACGTCCTATTATGTACGTAGTGGGAATGAACCTGAAACCTCCTAACCCGGAGACTATATTCCCAAGGTCCCGGGCATTTCCCGTCAGAAGGGGATAATTTATTCCGTACCTGTCTCTGGCGGCCTTCATGGCGGATATCCCGCTTCCGTCCACATCTATCCCTATGACTTCAAGGCCGTCTTCGCCGTACGCTTCATAGAGATCGACCAGATTCGGGATCTCAACTTTACAAGCAGGGCATCTTTGTGCCCAAAAATTGAGTATCACCACTTTCCCTTCAGTATTCTCATAAAAGTTATAATCCTCTCCGTCAGTGTTCTTAAGAGTAAAATCCGCCGTACGTCCCGAATAACTCACCGCTGAAGTCGTTTTTTCACAGGAAGTAAGGCCCCATGAAAACGCCACCATAAGAACCGCCGCTAATACTGCCTTTTCCCTTGATATTTTCACGCCTGCCTCCTTATTTTTTTGATAAAAACCCCTAAACTCCGAAAATGTCCTGCAAACCATACACTATACTTCCCAGTTTGTCGAAGAATATCATTATTCCGACCGCTATGAGAAAAACCCCCGCCACGGTCTCACCCCAGCGTATAAATCTTCTGTATTTTTCAAAGAATCTCGTAAACCCGGATATCGCGAACGCGGTAGCCATAAAAGGTATCCCCAGTCCCAGCGAATACGCGCAAAGGAGAGTTACCCCCCTGGCGAGTGTTCTTTCTGTCGCGGCTATCGCGAGTATACCTCCCAAAAGCGGCCCTATGCACGGCGTCCATCCGAAACCAAAAGCAAACCCCACGAGAAGGGCTCCCAAAACACCGTGTTTTCCGGGTGAAATGTCTAATTTTTTATGATACTCCAGCAGCGGTATTCTAAATATCCCGGAAAGATGTATGCCGAATATCACTACAACCACCCCCGCGATCTTGGTTAATATGTGTATGTGGCGGGTCAACAACTGCCCCAAAGAGGTCGCCGTAGCTCCGAGAGCCACAAACACCGCTGAAAAACCCAGAACAAAGAACGCTGACATCACAACGGAACGTTTAATGATATTTTTTCCGTCCGCGTTCCCTTTAAGCTCTTCTAATGAAACGCCCGAAACAAAGGAAATATAACCCGGGACAAGCGGCA
>CAYMBK010000135.1:0-4730 GCA_964388645.1 uncultured Planctomycetia bacterium
CTGCTATGTGTGGTCATCCGCTTCTGCTGAGGGCGTGAAAAAACCCAGGACTTTTTCTGTGAAACCGTCTTCATAGCGGTCAACCGGGCTGTAAAGCCCCGCGATCGAATATGTGTTGTGATTTTCCCGTCTTTGCCCGGCAAACTGTATTTCCATCTCACCGAGAGATGCAAGCAAATACCGGGGAGTCTCCATTTTAGAAAGATTATACATTAGGTCGGAATTACGGTCAACCAAACAAGCAAGTTTTTTCCTGTCTTGATGGAGGTCATACCCTGTCTTATATATTTCCGCGTGCTGGTGCACATAAAGTGCGGCCGTAAAAGTGAAAACGATCCCCGCGGATATTATCTTTCGTATAGTCATCTGACCCCTTCCGCTACTCTCAATTTTGCGCTCCTCGACCTCGGGTTCTCTTTTATCTCGGTGTATGCCGGCAACACGGGTTTTTTAGTTATCACTTTCAAAGCGCCGAACTTCGCTTCCCTTCTGAAGATGTTCTTAGCGACCCTGTCTTCCAGCGAATGAAACGATATAACGCATATCCTTTTTCCCGGCAATAACATCGATGCTGCGCCTTCGATACCTTTTTCCGCCGATCTTATCTCATCGTTCACATATATCCGTATCGCTTGGAAGGTCCTGCAGGAAGGGTGTATTTTAAGAGACGAATATTTTCTTCCTACAGCCCGCGATATTACGCCAGAAAGCTCTTTTGTCGTTTTTATCCTGGCTGTCTTTCGCGCTTTCACTATCGCCGCCGCGATCGCCCTGGCGTGCCTTTCCTCACCGTACTCTCTTATTATCTCCGCAAGCTCGTCTTTTCCGCATTCGTTTACGGCCTCATACGCCGTTATTCCGTCAAGCCTGTCAAATCGCATATCCAACGGGCCGTCATGCATAAAGCTGAAGCCCCGCGAGGGGTCGTCTAGCTGGTTTGAGGAAAAACCCAGATCAAACACAGCGCCATGCAGCCTCTCTATCCCTTTTTCCTTAAGTGTTGTTTTTACGTCCCTGAAGTTCCCGTGTATAAATAGCACGCTATCCTTACTTCCCGAAAGATCTCTCCTGGCCTTTTCTATTGCCTCTATATCCCTGTCCAGCGCTATGAGTTTGCCCCCGGGAACTATTCTTCGTAAGATCTCCCTGGAATGTCCTCCTCCTCCTAGTGTCGCGTCAAGTATGACATCCCCGGGGCAGGGACTCAAAAAATCTAAAACCTCTTCTTTCAGTACCGGAAAATGCAACTTTTCATCCCTACTGCGTATTTTTCTTGAAAACTTTGTTCATAAGATCGAATTGGCTTCGGTAAAAGTTCTTATAATCCGCCGCGAGGCCTCCCCCCGTACCGGGAGTGGCTTTTCTCTCAATGATACCCGGACGCGCGGCCCTGCCGTATATCGACCCGCCCATCTCGCAGGCCTGAAGTATCTTCTTTTGTCTTCCACGATCCCGGTCTTTCAATACGGTAACGTTGCTCATTATCCGCAATCCTTTATGCCAAAGTATTCTTTTTTCCCGATCCCGCTGGAAGTAACTACAAATCTCTTTACGCCGAGATGTTCCATTCCTCCGGGAAGAGCCCTTGCTTTCTTTACACGCTCCACCACGTTTACGCAATTTATGAACTCTCTCTGTTTTTTATGGAACTCCATAGCGTATCTTCTGTGCATATCTACCCCCTTGCCCGAAACACCAAAAATTAAAAATCTATAAGGTTTTCCGCGATCTGCTCGTAGTTCTCCCTGGAGCTCTTGTAAAATTCCTCCCACTTCACTTTGTCCCATATCTCTATACGGTTGGAAACACCTACTATCATTATTTCTTTTGAGAGAGAACCATGCTCTTTCAAGTAATCAGGCACAAGTATCCGCCACTGTTTATCGGGCATAGCCTGTGACGCTCCGGCGAAATATATGCGCTGGAACTTCCTGTACTCTCTTTTTGTGAAGGGCAGTGATTTGAATTTGTTTTCCTGAGCTTTCCACTCTTTTTCGGGAAAAATAAAGAGGCACTCTTCGAAACCTTTAGTGAGGTATAACAACTGGGAGTCCGCTTCCTGAAGTGGTTCCCTAAATCTGGCCGGAATGATCACCCGGTTCTTATTGTCAATGCTGTGAAGATATTCTCCGTAAAACATTCTGCCGTTGCTCCCCTAGTGGGCTATCTTAAAGGCTTTCAGAACTTTTGTCCGCTATGCTCAGCGCAAAATTCCTGTTCTCCACTTTCCTCCACTTTAACCCACTCACGACAGAGTATACATTACAACACAAAGTTTGTCAACCCATTCATATCTCCTTTTTTTACTGATGTAAAAAATTCACAAAAGCTCTTCTCCCAGCCAAACCTTGTCAACTCCTGGGGGTCAGACCTCATAGTTGACATGATTTGTCACATTTGAGGCCTGACCCCCAAAAGTTGACAAGTTACCAATAAAGTTTTTGGAATCGTTCAGAGTAGCGTTTGATCCATTCCTGGGATGCTTCCTGGATGGTCATTTCTCGACCGAGTTGGAGAGATCGCAAAACGCGATATTCTTCTATGAGGTATATCTGTTCTATGAGCTTTACTTTAAAAGCGTCAGAATACGTCACGAAAACAACACCTATATCGAACAGTCCGGATTCGGCGTTCTTTTCGACATGCATTACCTTAGCGCTTATTATGAAGATCTTTCCATAAAGTGGCATACTAAGCTTTATCATCGCACCTACATCGACCGATCTGCGGGATACGAACATAAGCCCGCCCTCGCTCACATTCACAGTGTGTGTCTTTTCCATCTCGGCCGGGGCCTCCTCTATTTGGAACTCAAGGGGGCTCACAAAGAGATGGCGGATATATTTTCGCTTTTCATTCTCTGTCATTTTTTTTACCGGCTATCTTTTACCTTTTCCAAAAAAATCATGCACTAACGAATGTTACCCGTCCCGGAACAGCAAAACCCTACGGAATAAGATTGCCTTCCTTCAGGTCTTTTTCGAGCTTGGCTATGGCCTCTTTAAGCTGGGGGAAAAGCCTGACATTTACATTTATTCCCTTACCTGTCGGCACCTTTTCATCGCCTTGAGGCGGCTGTGTCCATATCCTTATGTCGATAACATCGTTGCCCTGATATTCGGATATGCGGACTTTCACATCCTGATATTTGTTCTTTGCGAACACCGCGACATCTTTTTCCATTTTACCCCCCTTTCGTCACCAGATCATCTGGTGACAATTCCCACTAACTCTATTCTGATGAGCGCTGTATTACTATTAATGAAATAATACCTTATATGAGAGAAAAAAGCAAAAAACCATGCCGATTTTTTGATCAAGGTCTGTTTTTTACGAACGAACTCAAAATGAGAGCTCAGTTCATATCCTTTTTGGAAAGGATCCTTGAAAAACAAAAAATAGACAAGATAATTATCCCCGCCCATGAAGACAACATGAAAACCCATCCTAAAAGTGTCATAAGGCAGTCTCCCTCTTTCTTCGCCTCCACGCCAATTTCACCATTACCGCCAGGGCGGTAAAAATTAACGCCAGGGCTATCCTGGTAGCTACAACGTATAACCTGTCTTCAGGCCGGACATTCTCCATGCGTATCACTGTCATCCATCCGTCCTTCTGGAAAAACCATGACGACAGCACCGTCAGAAGGAAAACAGGCGTGACGTATTTTATTATATATTTGTACACTCCGGGGATATTCATGTCCGCCCCGTGATGGACCTCCTCCCAGGCCTTATTTATTCCAAACACCCAGCCGAAAAGTATCACTTCAATTGTCGCGAAAAGCACCAGGCAGAAGGTGCCCCCCCAAAAATCCAGCTCATCCACCACGCCTCGTCCGAGAAAGAAAATGGGCGCGTGGCAAAGCGTAAAAGTAACGAACCCGAAAATTTTCACGGCGCGTGAACGCGATAAGTTAAATTCATCCTCTAGAAAAGCTACCGCCGGCTGAGCCATCGACACCGAAGAAGTCACTCCTGCCAAAAAAAGCAAACTAAACCACAGGAAGCCGAACATTCGAGAAAACGGCAGAGCGCCGAGTATCATGGGCATCGTGACGAAACCAAGATCGAAAGCACCTGAATTCGCGATAGCCGTTATCGCTACGGGCCCGAAAAAAACAAAAGCGGCCGGTATTATCATACTGCCGCCCAAGATAACTTCCGCCGTTTCGTTCATGCTCACCGCCGTCAGGCCGGAAAGAGCCACATCATCGCCTTTTTTAAGATAACTCGCGTAGGTCAATATCACACCCAGCCCTACGCTCAAAGTAAAAAAAACTTGGCCGGTCGCGGCAAGCCATACCCTGGAACTCTTCAGCGCCGAAAAATCCGGGTTCCACAGATAGCCTAGACCGTTCAAGATATTCCATTCGGGCTTCGCGGCATCGGGAGTCCCTAGCATAAGAACCCTAACTGCCAGTATTACCCCGAAAATAAGTAACGTAGGCATGGCCACCCGGCAAAACCGCTCTATCCCTCCCCTTATTCCGTGACTGAGAACGGCCATATTCGCCGCGAAGGTTATAAGAAAGAACGTGTATGCCGGTATCATGTTAGAAAAATACTGATTTCTCTCAAGCCCCTGGTATCCCCGTAAAAAAGATTGCATCCCTTGCTGGGAATTAACAGCGACGTACCGTCCTGTTATGGAAAAGAAGCTATAGGCGAGCGTCCAGGACTCCACATAAGTGTAGTAGACCATTATTACCAGCGGGCCGAAAATGCCTA
>CAYMBK010000136.1:0-5253 GCA_964388645.1 uncultured Planctomycetia bacterium
GGCCTTAGATCGCCCCCTACGGCAACCGAGTCTCCGTAATTCAACTCCCCTGTTTCGATAAGGTATTTAATGAATCCTCTGGTGTTTATGTACACTTCCATGTCGGTAAGCCTTTCGACAGTGTCCCGAAGTCCGCTGGTTCCGAATGACAAAGGCTCCTGACCGGCATAGTACTTTTTCCTGTCCACTTTTGCCAAAGCCGCAAGTTCTCTAACCGCATTGAGTTCCTTTTCGGCATCTTCTATATTCTGCGGTTCGGAACCCATTTCAAAAATATTAAGATAGTCGGCTACACTCATGTCTGTCTTTCCCTCCGAAACCATCATCCTGTAAGCTACTATTTTCCTGGCTTCGGCCTTATCTATGGCTGCCCTTACGGCCCATAGTTCGTTCAAACCGGCTTTCTTAACGTCGGGCTGATCCCCATTTCTAAGTTCATTCGCGGAGATCCTGAGCTGCCTGGCCTTTTCATTTCTTCTTTTTTGCAAAGCCTCTAAAAACTTTTTCGAAGAAAGCTTGTCCCGTAATCTACGGTTTCTCTTTAGATCTTCCGCAGCGGCATCTCTCAACTTTTTAATCTCTTCGGGCGTAACACCTTTTTCTGACATAAGCTTAGCCACATCCGCATAAGTGTGGAGATTGTCATAAACGAATACTTCCTGTTCCCAATCTACGCTGCCGTCTCGCGAAACATCTGTTCTCATCTGCATCTGGAGTTGTCCCTCTCTCGGGTGAAAAACATTGGTGAGTATCTGCCCTTCGGTAAGAGCGGGAACTTCGTCACCAACAGCGTTGTACACAAGAGCCCCCTGCGCGTTGAGTTTAAATATTGTGCTCCCTATTATAACGGCATTCTCAGCTTCTACGTCTTCCAGGTAGCTGTCTATAACTACGCAATTTATAAGTCGCCCTCTCTTAATAGTGGAATTCTGAACTATTGAATCCTGTATCTCCAGAACTTTCCCTTCTCTTTTGAAAGCAAGTGCTCTACCTTCAGCCAGAGCCTTTTCGTTGAATCGGATAACAGTCTTCTCTACAGTGCTTGTATCTCCAAGTATCGAGTCCTTTATCCAACTATCTATACCGAAAAATTTCCTGGCGGAAATACCATCCAGTGTTTCCTTCTCGGTAAGTATACGCATATTCGCGAGATAGTATTTGTTCTGGCCATAGTCCCACCATAGAGATTTCTTGCCCACATCCGTAACTCCGAACTTTCTGAGATCGCCCCTATCGAAACCGTTCCAGAGCCGGTTCATCTTATTCCACTGCGCTTCCGCGTCTTTTTCAGACTTGCCTTTCTTCTTCATCATGGCTTTATATTCTTCCAGAGTAGAAGTAAGCGGCTGCCACCAGTCCGGATCGGTATCCATGCTTCCTTTTCTTGATGCCAGACTTTTAGTATCTCCATCTATATTGTCCAGCAAAAGAGCCTTTAGAAAATCATGGGATATGGTAAATGACCCAATACTCTTGTAAACTTGGTCAGGCCCTTTATTATTCGCTGCAAGTATCGCCTCTACTTCTCCCTGGGATATCTTTTCGCGCTGCAAAGCGTCTCCCGCTTCATCGCCTGCTATAAGAACCCCGTAAGACTTTATGCTCTCGTCTAAAGGAACATTCTGACCGAATATCTCAACGTGATGCGTCGGCTTGCTGTCAAAAGGATTCTGGTTTATGATAACCTGATCCCCCCAAAAAACGCCCAACCTGCCTGTCCTGGTGGCTGCATATCCGCTGTTAGACCTTATAACCGCTTCCAGAATAGTTATCGGTTGAGGCTGTCCTTCTACTATTACCATCTCCGGAAGTTTTATGTTTGGCTTAGAGTTCCCTTCTACACCCGGCATCGGAGCGGTTCTTGTTCCCTTACCTGCCGTATGGAACATAAAAGCACTTTTTCCCTTCAAATATTGGTCGAAAGCATTCACAAGTTCTGTAATTTCCCCTCGGGTGAGATCTTTCTTGTCGGCAGGAATAGTGGTTCTTATAAGTCCTTTCTCCTGGGCCTTTCTAGCCGCCTGAACATAGCCGTTTAGCGTACCAAGACCGTTACCTGCCCCTTTTTCCCAGTTGGTTTCAGACACAGAAAGTACAATCGCGTCTTTTTTAATCACGGCTCCTGAACCGTGCAGTTTATCAGTTCCGGAAAGCCTATTCTCCCAGAACTTGGCAAGATCGTCGGACGGAGCAACAACTATAACAACATCCGGTCCCACTCCTTCTTCAGCCGATTTTGATAATCCCGCGGCATGCCTCTCCAATGTTTCCTTAAGAATCTGTTGGTCGGCATCTTTTTTTGCCTGCATTACAGAATTCATTCTGACAACAACTTCTCTAACATTACTTCCCAGAATACCGTTGACAAATTCTTCCTGAAGTTCGGCTATATCCACCATCTGGGCCTCTGTAAGGCTCCGTGTTTGATAGGTGAGGAAGTTCCCGGTAAATCTTTTTTCTACAAAATTTTCCCATTTTGTCCACACACTGAGCGCTTTCTCTCCGAGATCACGCTTTATCTGTTCTTCTATTTGCGTTTCTGTAAGTTTGGGAAGACCGTTTCGTCCATCAAAAGCGATATCTTCGGCGTTAGCTATAACAAGATGCGTAAGTTCATGATTGGCTAAAGTAGTTTTTTGCTCGTTATTCAGGTTGTCGTACACGTACTTGTCTATATGTGCCTGGTACTCCTTGTGGAGTTTTCTTTCTCCACCACGACCCGGATGAACATTTGCCGGAAGTTTCGCGACCTCAAGCGCATCGTTGAATCCTTCATGTGAGAAAAACCTGAATTTACTGTCTACTTTGTTTCCAAATAACCCAGAGACTCTAAAACTTTCTTCTTCGGCTTTTTTGGAATCAAAACTTTGCCTGATCACTTTGTCGAACCTGCCCATCTCATCGTTATCCTTAAGAACTCTCTCTCCGGCTGGATGTCTTCCCGGCGTTGAAACATCGTCCGGCATCGTGGCTGATCCGGTTCTTTCCTTACGATAGATCTCAAACGCCATACCTACCTGGGCCATGACGACATCAGAAGGCGTAATACCAAGTGCCTCGAAGTTCTCCCTGTATTTCTGTATGAACACCGAATGCAGCATCGCCCAGAGATTGTCATCGTCTACGAACTTTCGAAATTCCGCTTCCGCCTGATCCTCGGTCTTGCCAAGCTGTGAGACCATGTTCTCTTTGACCTTATTCAGCCATCTATCGGCAAGCATTTTAACTGACAACTGGAAACTGCTTAAAACAGTGTCTTCAAAACTGGGGGTGTCCTCAACAACGGCCATACTCCTTGAAATTTCTTCCAGCAGAGCCTTGTCGTTTGGGTCTAAAAGCATGGGTATGCCCCACCCGAACCTCAGAAGCGGCGACAAAAGTCCGCCGGTATCGCGAGATGCTTCCATTCTTGTTCCCGGCATGGCGCTTTCTGTGATTATGTCCTCTATTGAGGTTCTTTGGTTGGTAAGTACCTTAATGTAGGGCGACTCAACTTCTTTGGTTATCTTGGGAGTGACGACCACATATGAAACTCCGCGTTTTTCCAGGATATCTACCATCCCGCGAGTATGAAAACCTCCGGCTATAAGGACCGACCTGTCTTTGCCGGCTTTCTCCATCTGGGCCAGGGTGTTCTCAACTAGCGCCATATCGCGTTTCATGGCTATTTCATAAAATTCGACCATTTTGGGTAGATTGTCCCTTACGACCTCGGGCACCGCACCCATCAAATAGTTTAAATTGTACCTCGCCGCCATCGAATTATAAAAAGACACCACATCATCTATGGAAAAAGCTCCCGCTATTTTGCTAAAACGATCATAATCGTCATTGGTAAGCTCTATGTTCACAAGCCCGATAAGCTTTCCTGTTTTTTCCGAAAACTTGTCGAGCTTATACTGCGTTTCATCCTCTATAAGTTTTTCCTTGAGAGCCCTTTCGATAAGGTCTATTTCCTTAAAAAGCCCCTCAATGTCGATCCCGTCGTATATTTTGGCGTATATATAGTAGTAGAAAAGATTCGGATACTCCGCTATTATGGGTATTTCATGTATCCTGGCAAGATCACGCAAATAGGCGTAGAACTCTACCGACTTTATGTACCCCTTCTTAAACTTTATACTGCGCGCCACAAGCTCGGCCATGTCGTCCCGGGAAAGTATCTTAGAAAGGTCGTCGATATACCTTGTCCGTTCCCCGTCGACTATTTCAAAATCTATTTTTTTCTCGTACTCTAAAGTATTTATGAGTTTGGCAAAATCCACATACTCCCGGCTGTCCACATTATTGGCTTTAACCGCCTTATCAAGGTATTCCGCGTATTTGCTCAGGTCTATCTCTTTACGTCCAAAAGCGATCACGTTCCTGTCAAGCTCTTTTAATGCAGGAGGATAAACTATGGATTTCAGCTTTTCTCCTACAGCTCTCAGGTCGTTAAGGTACTCCAGTATGGAGTCTTTGTACGGATAAACTTCAAGGAAAGCGCGCAGGTTCGTGATGTAATACTCTTTGGTTTCCGCCCCGAAAATGGTGCCGTCATAGTCACCGTTTATAGAGAAAAATTCCGCTCCGGTTATCTCTCCTTTTTTCATGAAATAAGTCGCCACTTCCCTGCGTATCTCGGCATCCGGGAAAGCCCTGAACCAGGCGGTATCAACCGTTCCCTCGGCACCCTCAACGGATATCATGTCCACACCCGAGTCTTTGGAAAGCTGCTCTAAAATACGGCTTATATTGCTCTGCGCCTCAAAATTACAATGGGCATCCTGGATGTGTATTATGGTCTTGCCGGTATCACCGGAAAATTTCGACCTTATGGTCCCGGCGTCTATGGCAATACCGATGTCTTCAACAGACAGAACATCCGCGGGTGAAACAACATCCGAAGATGCTATCTCCGCCGCTGTCATGGCGAAACTCATATCGCAGCCGTATAAAGAGAACGCCGCTATGAGGCTTACCGCGACAACCTTTCCCAAAAATGAGTTCTTAAGTTTTAAAGACGTCATTTTCCCATCTCCTTTTTTATTCCTTTAATAACTCAGATTGCAAAAAACCGTTGCGCAAACTAACACCATTTTATAGTCCTGCGCCAAAATATCATAACTTACTTTTTAACATCTTACACCTGAAATTATACAGCACCAGAGATATCAAGTCAACTGTTCATTTCTGAATTTTTTATATCTTAACAGCAATGCGTCACATTCAATTCTTTTCAACCGAAAAGTCTCCACAAAACAAAATCTGGCG
>CAYMBK010000137.1:0-6559 GCA_964388645.1 uncultured Planctomycetia bacterium
CCAACGGCAAGTTAGAGCTTCTTGAGAGAAAAAGAAAAAAACTCGGCTACAGGTTAGAAAACAACCGCGGCTTTTTATGGCTTACAAAATGGAGACTGAGCCGGATAGCAAAGCAGATCGCGGGCTTGGAAAAGGCGAGGCTCGATCTTTTATTCAGTGAAGTCGAGGAACAGTTGGTGTTCCATTCTTTGGAAGAGTTCAAAATAAACCCTCTACTCAAAGATGTGGCAGGTATAAACTTGCTTGTTGATGGGGGGATACCGGCTATCAGGGAGAAAGTGTTAAAATTGCAGTCCGATATCACGGGAAAACCGGTTACGGAAAGAGACAAGGAAAAAATAGACATAAAACTTGAAGAAATATTTGAGAACAGGGAGCATTTAATAAGGGAACAGATAGGAATGTTTCTTGGACGTGTCCCGGGCGAGGATGAATATCACTTTTTGGGAGATTTCTTTAAGCTGATCATGTTAGAAGGTAAACCCGCGGAGGAGTACAACAAAGTTTCTTTCTCCGTATCCGGGCTTGAAGATCTTTTAATAGAACTTTCAGTATTGGACCTCAAAATAGAATGGAAAAGGTATCGGGCTGAGCGCGACAGCACTATGTTACCGGAACTGAAAAAACTCGAAGAGCAAAGAGAAATCATACGAAATGAGTCGGACGCCAAAATCCTGGATCTGTTCAAGGCGCTCACGGGTTTGAATATGGATCCGGGAACGATCGAGGGTAAAGTACTTAATGTGAGGTCTGTAATGAAAATCCTGATCGTTGGCGCTATGGTAACGCTTGTTCTGGGAGGCGCTACGGGCTGCGCTACATCAGGGTTTGTGTCAAACGGGATAAGCGGATATGAACAGGCCGGTTTACAGCCGGGGGGTTCTTTTGTCACGGCGCCGATGCCAGGCGCTGAACAGGCCGTTTGGGAAGAGACGCCGGAGGCAGAAACTCCCGCAACAGAGATAATAAGGGAGAGGGGCCCGCCCGAGCCTGAAACCGTGGATCTAACGGCAGGCCCAGCCGATGGTTCAGCCGAAAGCCCCGTGGTTATACAGAGGGCCAGGCGGGCACAGGAAGCCGATGCTGATATTATGGGGGCTCTCAATGAAGACTCGGATCTTACAACCCCTGCATCGGTAGTGAGTCCGAGAGGGGTAGAGTACCGTGTGCAGAGGGCAACACGGGATATTTTTGTTGGAAGAGGAAAAAGCCATAAAACAGAAGGTATAGAACATTACAACGAAACCGATGTCCTTATGACTTCAATGGATGACATGGCCAGGGAAGGGTTCAAGTTCTATTACAGGCAAAAAAGGCCCTTATGGTTTTCCAAAAAAGTGGAATGCGATATTTCCGAGTCTAACAGGCCTACCTTTTTCGCCGAAGATATTGACGGAAACGTTTACGACATACGCAGAGGAGCTAAATGGGTTCTGATGGGAAGCGCTCCCGAAGGCAATGAGACAACGATGATAGTGGTTGACGAAGCCGCCATAACCGATCTTTTCGCGGAAGGGTTCAAATTCTTTTCTGTTTCCGGGGAAAACATGCGTATGTTCCAGGTGAAAGGGTACCCATTTTTCAATGGTTATGCCAATGAGGTAATCCGGTATAGGGGTGTTATAGGGCAGAAGGAATTTCAGTTTGTTGCCGGCAGATCCGGCGATGGCCAAGTATCTCCCATAACCGTAGCGGTGAGATCAGATCTGAGTTGGCGTGAAGATCATTCGAATTTGAGGCCGGAAAGTGTTTTCGGAGGCAGAGAAAACCCAGCGTTTGATTTTCCGGCGGAAGATACGGAACAAGTAAAACACAGGTATTATTCGGTAGATGATAAAGGCAGAGAGCATCTTATAGACAATAGGGACAGAGGAAGCATACGCGTCGAAGCGGCAGTGTATGTAAGAGAGGAAGGCGGGGTTAGGTCAAGATATGAACTCAGTCGGGTTTACATGGCCGAAATGCCCGAAAATTCCGGAACAGTGAGGCTTTACCCGACATATGACGAAGCAAAAGAAAGACACGCGCAATTTCTCAACAATTTCTACGACGCGCAAGGCAATGAGGCATATCCGTTTACCCTTAGAGCGGTTCCCGTCACAAGACAGGTAGACATGGACCTGGCCGGAAAAAACCTGAAAACCCTGGAAACTAAAAATTTTTGGGGAACGACCACGACGTATGTTGATTTCGAATTCGCGCCGGAACTCGGGGGGCAAAACTTTATAGCGGTAGCCGAAAGAAGAGGTGAAAGCAGGTTAATAAGCCCTCTTGAAGCGGTTGAAATGAGCAGGCGCGTTCTTTACGCCAAAAATGGAGAAATACTGAACGCTAACGATCCGGAACTTCATATGAAAGCTGTCAGGCAGGAGAGATGGACATTCATGGATGTTACCGGAGCGGTATTGCCTCCGGATGACGCCGATTTCCTGAGCAGAGCCGGAGAAGCCGTTAGATCTGTGATGTTGAAAGGCCGAGACGGCATCTGGAGGCATAGATCGCGTGAAATATGGAGCATCAAACCGGTTTATTTCTCGGCGTCCACCGCTAAAGGTGAACGGCTAATAGCTTCGGATCGAGAGGAGTTCATAAAAAAATTCGGAGAAGCCCGGTTCATAAATGATTCCGGAGAGATCATATCCATTGAGGAAATCAGGCTCAGGTTCGAAAGTTCTCTAGAGTCTTTTAAGGACAGGGAATTGGCAACGGTCGTAAGCCGGGCTTATACGGGAGAAGAAATAGACCATGTAACGTTCGAGGGGCAGAGGTATGAGGTAATACGCGGCGATGATATAGGCGAAGAAATGAAAAAGGATGGGCGTATGCCTATCATGGCCTGGGTTTCTTTTGATGGAAAAGATTTAAGGCCGATCTATACTTTAGACGACGTCATAGAATTCATGGGCGAGGGTATGCGCCCCGTAGGCTTCGATGGAGAGGCGATATACAGAGACGAGAATTTGAGATTTAGCGCGAACAGCCCGGAAGAGATCAAGGCGAAGGCTGGAATGATAGCTGACGGAATGGACTGTATGTTGAGGGAAATTTCGGAAGGTTCGGAAGGAAACAAGGTTTTCGGCATGGAAGATCTAATGGACATGGCGATGCATTACGGTAAACCCGCCCAAAGCGCTACATTTCGTTATTGGGGGGAAGTGGCCGGAATACTTCGAGAAAGAGCGGGAGGATTGGATATAGATATTTCTCTCGGCGCGTCCTTGTCATCCGGCGGAGAACTTGCCCAATATGGCGCGAGGCTGAGATTGGTTTACACGCACGATCCGGCCAAACAAGACAGGATAAACGCGGCTACCGCGATGGCCGAAAAGGGTTGGCACAGGTATCAAAGATGGAAGATGGAACAGGGTATGAGAGTCTTCGCGGTTTTAAGCGAGATACGCGAAACCAGGGCCAACAGGCAGAATGCCGCAGACCAGAAAGGCCAACTGGAAAGATTTATTCCGTCGAGGGAAGAAGAAACAATAAGACTAGCCGAGGGCCGTATAACCGTTGACCAGTTAGAAAAACTGAGAGCATCCAGGGACCAGGCTATAGCTGATATGGAGTGGTGCGATGTCGTGGAAGCGGATCTACGACAGCAGCTTGTGGATCTTGGGATAAGGATAAGGCCGGGGGATGTTATAGGGATCGATGAGGCCACTCCCGAAGCGTTCATAAGTTTTCTTGAGAGAAGCGGAGTTTTCGACGACGGCATGAGAATTGACAGGCGCGTGTTCGAAGGGCAGCTTGATATGGTATGGGCGGGGCATAAGATACAAGAAGCGGTCAAGGGCCCGTGGCTGCGTACTTTTGGAATAGATCTGGGTTGGCCGGTCTTAATAAGGCCGGTTTTAGGCATTTCCCGAAGGGGCAATCTTGACAGGTTCGATCTGACCGTACCTATGGCGAATATCATCATGAGAGAACAGCAGATAAACTATTTAAGGCAAACAAAACAGTTCCGGCAGGAAAGAGATCTTATCCTTGAGTCTTTACCGCTGGTAAGGGATCTATTAACTCGGGTAAAGGCCATAGAAGCGTCTATTGAAAAGGGTTTAACTGAAGTGTCCGGAGCCGTAGAACGAGGAACCCTTCCCGCGACGGATATTATCGATATTGCCCGAAGGCTCAAGGTCTCGAGAAATACCTGCGAAAATCTTGTTTTATCTCTTGAAGAGATGGAAAGACGTTTCGAAGCGCAGCTCCGGGACGTGGAAGAGTCGGCGGACGCGGCATCAGAAAATGACGACTTGGCGGAGATATATACTTTGCGGGACGCCGTTAGAGACGCCATAAACTTCGAAGAGAAAAGCGGCGAACTTGCCTGGCTGGAAAACCAGATAGCTTCTTCGACTCAGATGCTTATGGAAGCCAGGGAGAAACCCGGCGTATTGTTAAGTAGGCTCAGGCTTTTCGGAAGAGGATTCCGGGCCGCAGACGGGTCTTTGTCGGAGGCTATTTTACGGGTAGGCCTCGACGCCGACATTCAGGCCAAAGGGCCGGGTTGGGAAGATCTTTTAAGATACCTTAGCCTGGATATTAAGGTGAGAGAATTGGAAAAAGAATACGCGAAGCAGAATCTGTACGGCGAGGTGAGGAGAGCTTTCAGGGCGTATCTTGCCGCTGAAAGCCGCGCGGAAATAGAGAGAAAAAAAATATCGGCCCGGGAAAATGTTCTCAGAGCGGCCGAAGCTTCGGGCAGAATAATGGATATTCAGAACGCCTCTCGCGAACTTGAAACAGCCAGGCAGGCGCTGGAGGAGGCGGAACTTGCTATAGTTCAGGCCAGGGAGAACATAAAGAGAGTTACCGGCAGGGATTTCAAAAGCCTGGACGATTCGTTTTTGGATGTCCCCGAAAATATGGAAGTAGATCCTGTTTTGCGTTTGAGGATATTAGAACTCAGAAGAAGACAGGCGGTCGCTATAATGGATATGACCCTGCGGAACAGGGCGTTTTCTTTGTCGGGAGGGTTTTCTCTCGCAAGGTTATCGGAAGGGGAACGCCGGGTCGATCTCGGTCTTTCCTTTTCGAACGATATACTTCGGTTCCTCGGAAGTGGAGAAAATTTTGACAGTCGGTATGCGCAAGAGATCGTAGCAAGGTGGGAAGATCTTATAGAGCAGGAGAAAAGCAGGCTGGCCCGCGATAACGCTGAACAAACGTCTTTTTTGAACGTGGCCAGAGAAAGATTGAGAACCAGTTTGGAAGATTACAACACAAAAAAAGACAGGTTAAGCGGACTGCGCATCAGGGAGATGGACCCATCGGATAGGCTGAGAACGTATGATGTATTCCGGGCGGAGGCGGATCTGATCGATTCTATCGATCTTGTTCGCATATCACTTCACGATTACCTGAGTTCACTGGATCTATACGGATATACGGTGAGTCCGGCCGGTTTGACGGAAAGGTTGGCCAGGTTGTCCAGGGGAAGGATTTTAACGGCCGATGTTCGCCTCGCCGAATTAGAGCGCATAGAGGTTTTAATGGGGCAGGTTTCTCTTTTGGCCGGCGCCGGATTTCAAAGAACAGAAGGCGAACGGGAGGTCATCGGAGCTAACGCTGTCTTGGAAGTCGCGATTAACCCCTCGGATCATTGGATGCTGAGAGAAAGAACAGCGGCCTTAGATTCGGCCAGAGCTATGGCCCAGGACGCTTACATCGAAGACATAAGGCGAATAGTTAGAAACGCTTCAGATTATGAGCAAGCCAGGGCCATGACGCGCGGCCTGGAGAAAGAAAAGCAGATGCTTGAGAATTTTATTGCCATGGTAAGAGCCAGGGGGCCTTATGAAAACTTTTTGTATGTCGCCGGCCGGAGAGATCCATTTTCCCCGGGAGGCACATCAGCCGACAGGCTATACGGGCTGGAGACAAGGTTGGCGGAAGTGCGGAGAGATATATCTCTGGAAAAAATACGGATGGCCGGGATAAGGGAAAGACTGGGATTAGAGATGTTAGTTGACGGGGAGTTCTCATATATAGGCCCCAGTGGCGCAAAAAGAGCCGGTGTGAACATCTTGAATCTATCGGACGAGGAGTTTACAAAGTTCTGGGAGATCTACAGGGAAAAACATCCGGCGCTCGGGTATCTTGATGCCAGGGTGAAGATGGCTGAGGCAAGATACCGCTCAACTCTGTCCGGTTGGAACCGTGCCGTGCCCGATATAACCATGCAGATGGCAATATCACTTGAAGGTTTACGAGCGGAAGCCAGGGCTACATGGAGTCTGTATGATTCGGGAAGGAGAGCCGCCGCGAATTTATCGGCTTTTATGGAAAAACAGGAAAACGCCGCTTTCCTTGCCGGTCTTAACGAGAATTTGCGCGCAAAGCTATTCTCGGACCTGGCAAAACTTGCCGAGATGAAAGAATCCATCGACATTAACGCGGCGGCCCTTGCGAGGTCTCTGGAAAACATCGGTGTTTCCGTAGGCTTGTATCAAGAAGGCCGCATCGGTGAAGGGAGAGTTGCGGACAATATACGCGAATGGTCCCGGGCGTACAGGGCATGGGCGTCCAGATCGGCGGCATATCAGACTGAACTTCTCACCCT
>CAYMBK010000138.1:0-3337 GCA_964388645.1 uncultured Planctomycetia bacterium
TGGATATAACCGTGCCGGACAACGCGGCAGCTGATCCCGATCTTTATAATGCCAGCATAAACGATGCTGAAGCTGTAGAACGTGTTTTCAGCGACGCGTCACCGGATATTGTCATTCATGCCGCGGCCTGGGCCGATGTTGACGCCTGCGAAAAAGATCCGGGAAAAGCCCGCAAGGTGAATGTTGAAGGTACTGCCAATATAGTGAAGGCGGCGGAGAAGATCTCGGCACCCCTCATATACATAAGCACGGATTTTGTTTTTGACGGAAAGAAAAATTCCCCGTATACGGAAACCGACGAGTGCGATCCTTTAAGCGTATACGCTAAAACTAAACGCGAGGGAGAGGAGATCGTCGCGGGTATCCTGAAAGATCATATCATTGTGAGGACAAGCTGGCTTTTCGGCCCGGGCGGCAGGAACTTTGTGGATGCTATAGTGGCGAAAGCATCGGTTGGGAATGTCATTAAGGTCGTAAAAGACCAGGTCGGGTCACCGACGTACACGAAAGACCTGGCGCAAGCTATCAAGGAACTTATCAAGGCCGGGATAAAGGGCGATCAGATCTACCACATATGTAATTCGGGGCAGTGTTCATGGTATGAATTAGCGGCCAAAGTAAAGGGCCTGGTCCCGGAAATGGAAAATGTTATCATAGATCCCGTTCTGTCAGCCGATATAGGCAGGCCGGCTTCGCGTCCGGCTTTTTCGGTAATGGACACGAGTAAGTTCCGAAAACGCACCGGTATGGCTTTAAGGAGTTGGGAAATGGCTCTGTCGGAATATTTGTTCAGAAGGTGAGCCGAAATATACGTTCTACCCGGGGTGAGTTAAGCCGCTTTAGAGCGGTTTCAGGCCGGGCAAAAAACAAGGGAAATAATGAACACATACGCTGATCTAAAACGCGGAATAAAAAGCAAGACCGCGGTTGTGGGTGTTGTAGGGCTTGGTTATGTCGGGCTTCCTATGGCGGTGCAATTTGTAAGAAAAGGGTTCAGCGTAGTCGGCCTGGACTTAAGCAAAAAACGTATAGCCAGGTTAAAAAAGGGTATATCTTACATAGGCGACATACAGGACGCGGAAATAAAAGATGTGCTTTTATCCGGCAGGTTCACGGCTACATCAAACGACGCGTATTTAAAAAAGTGCGATGTAGTAATAGTGTGCGTCCCCACGCCCATAAATAAGGCGCTTAAACCCGACATATCCTATATTCTTTCGGCCGCTAAAGTGCTCAAAAAGAACATGCGCCCCGGACAGCTTTTTGTGCTTGAAAGCACTACATATCCCGGCACTACAAGGGATGTTCTTCTGCCTATACTTTCGGGGAAAAAACTTATTCCCGGAGAAGATCTCTTTCTGGCGTTCTCGCCGGAAAGAATAGATCCGGGCAATCCGAAATATGATTTCACCAATATACCCAAACTTGTCGGAGGCATAACCGGAAGGTGCACCGATCTTGCCAGGATGCTTTACGAACAGGTCACGGCGAAAGTCGTGGGGCTCACTTCACCCGAGACGGCCGAAGTGACAAAGCTTTTGGAAAATTCATTCAGGATAGTGAATATAGGCCTTATAAACGAATTTGCCAGGCTGTGCCACAAGCTTAATATCGACGTCTGGGAGGTGATAGAAGCCGCGAAAACAAAACCTTTCGGATTTATGCCGTTTTATCCCGGCCCCGGAGTCGGCGGGCACTGTATACCTGCCGATCCCATGTATCTCTCGTGGAAAGCCAGGAAAGTGGGGTTTGAGACCCAGATGATAGACCTGGCCGCCAAGGTGAACATCAAAGCGCCTTCGCATGTCACGGAGAGGCTGGCCGAGATCCTCAAGAAAGACAAAAAAACCGTAAAGAACTCAAAAGTGCTCATTTTGGGCGCGGCTTATAAAAAAGATGTAAACGATCTGAGAGAGTCTCCAGCTCTGGATGTTATAAAAATACTCGAGCAGAAAAAAGCGCTTTGGAAGTATAGCGATGAGTATATCCCCTATCTGGATATATGCGGGATAAGGTCCGAAAGTGTTAAACTTACGCCGGGGCTAGTGAAGGCGCAGGATATAGTTTTGATATTGACAGACCACAGCGGCGTTGACTATGAGATGGTGGTTAATAACGCTAAGAGGATATTTGATACACGTAACATAACCGGAAAGCTTGGCTTAAAAGGAGACAATATAACAAGGCTGTAGTTTCTGAGCCGGGGTTACGGGCGGCGGTCTTTAAAGAGCCTGTAATACAAAGGCGGCAAAAAGATCACACAGCTGACATTATTCGCTGGCCGTAATGAAATAATATTCTCAGGTATTTTTGTTTTAAAAAAGGAGTGACAAATGGCTAAATATCTTGTAACAGGCGGTGCGGGCTTTATAGGTTCTAACATTGTCGAGGAACTTGTCTCTCGCGGGGAAAATGTCCGTGTGTTAGATAACCTTGCTACGGGGTTTGAGGAAAACATAGCCCCTTTAATGGACAAAATAGAGTTCCAGAAAGGCGATGTCAGAAGTGAGGATGATGTGAGGAAGGCCGTATCCGGCATGGATTTTGTTATTCACCAGGCCGCCCTAAGGAGTGTAGCCAAAAGTGTGGAGGCCCCGGTACCTACCAACGATGTCAATGTGTGGGGAACTCTTAACATGCTTCTTATCTCAGCCGAGAGCAAGGTAAAAAGATTTGTCTATGCTTCAAGCAGTTCGGCTTATGGCGACTGCGCGGTGTTCCCCCAGTCGGAAGAACTCCCGCCCGATCCCATATCGCCGTACGCGGTAAGCAAGCTTGCCGGAGAGTATTATGCCAGGATGTTCGCTAAAACGCTGGGACTTGAGACCGTCAGCTTGAGATATTTCAATGTTTTCGGTCCGCGGCAAAATCCGGAATCGATGTATTCGGCGGTCATTCCGGCGTTCATAGACCGTCTTGTCAAGAATGAACCGTGTATTATAGACGGCACAGGTGAACAGTCGAGGGACTTCACGTATGTCAAGAACGTCGCCGACGCTAATATAGCCGCCTGCCACGCAAGCGGTGTTTCCGGTATGTTCTTTAACGTCGCGTGCGGAGAAAGTTATTCGGTCAATGAAACGGCAGAGGCTATAGCTAAGATACTGGGCAAGAATATCCCCCCCGTATACGGTCCTAAAAGACGAGGGGATGTCCTAAAAACCTATGCCGAAATAACAGCGCTTAAAGAAAAACTTGGAGTAACCCCGAAAGTCGGGTTTCACGAGGGCCTGGAAAAAACCGTAAAGTGGTTTGTGAAAAAGTAAGGGCTAAGAGGGAAGAGCGAAGAGGGAAGAGGGAAGAGGGAAGAGGAAAGGGCGAAGAGGGAAGAGGCAAG
>CAYMBK010000139.1:0-3662 GCA_964388645.1 uncultured Planctomycetia bacterium
CATTAGAAGCCTTTAATGCCACAAACCGCAAAGCCGATACGGTAAAAGCTGTGGTAGGTGTGCCAAAGGAAATGAGTGGATATCGAATTACACCGACCCTAAGGGCAATTAACAGGGGGTTTGCGAGGAATGGTTTCGGAGATATAAGAGATACTCATCAAGTGATAACCTTTGAAATAGATGTAGCAAATCCAGAACAAACCCGGAAAAATTACGAACAGGCTATGGATAATGCCCACAAGGGCCTGCCTGAAAACGGAAGAATCGTTTTATTCGCTCCTCAAATGGAACAGGGTCCGCAACTTGCCAAGCAAGCTCAAGATCGATACGGAGACGAAGGGCATATCTCAGTTGTTCCTGATGCTTATACCGATTCTCGTCCAAAAAACAATGAATATCCTGATATAAATGTAAGGGCAGCATTGGCGAGGCACGTTGCTTTCTACTATAATGGTAATGATCAGAAATCAGCTCTTGATGCAATAAATAGCTTGTTACGGCAAGTAGCCGAGAACATAGCTATCACGGATATAAAACAATTATTTAATATACTAAGCCCTCTCAAAATAGGACCTATCGTATTTGAAAGCCTCAAGCAGTGGCGAACATCTCAAGAAGCCATCGCTACAGCTCTATAACTATTATCTTTCTTGTATATTGCCAGTAGCCCTTTAAAAGCAGTGCACATAGGGTCAGGCCTCGAAATTAGAAATAATTTGACGGTTTAATACAGGGGGATATAGTGCTTGTATGGCAAGGCCTTATAGAATAGAAGCCGAGAACTGTTTGTATCATATAACAAACAGAGGAGACGGGAGAAGGAGTATATATCAGAGTGAATCTGATCATCTGAAGTTCCTGGACTATCTTCTTGAAGCCAAAGAAAAATATCAGTTTTATGTCTACGCATATGTGTTGATGTCTAATCATTATCATCTCCTGATAAAAACCCTGCAGTCAAATCTTTCAAAAATAATGCACTATATAAACAGCTCGTATACAAAGTACAGCAATATAAAAAGGAATAAGGTCGGACATTTATTTCAGGGTAGATATAAATCTATAGTTGTAGACGAGGATAGCTATTTTCTGGAACTGACAAGGTATATACATTTGAATCCTGTGAGGGCTAAAATAGTAGAAAAACCGGAGGAATATAAGTGGTCGAGTTACGCGGGGTATATAGGCAAAGAGAATGACATATACATTGATCAGAAAGAGGTAGAAAAGGTTTTGGGTATGAAGGGGAAAGAATATCAAAGATTCGTAATGTCAGAGATCGGGAGAAAAAAAGATCCGACAAGGGATATTTACGGAGGAATGATACTTGGAAGTCCTGATTTCATAAAAGATAGGTTGCGGGAGTTAAGAGAAAGAGTAGAAGGGAAAGATTATTCAAATAAGAGAAAAATGAAAGGATATGTTAAAAAAGAGGAAATCCTGGAACTTGTAAAAAAGAAATATGGAATAAGCACGGAAGATCTGAAAATCAGGAGAAGGAGAAATAAGGGGAGGGATGCGGGTATATACTTAATGAGGTGTTTGACGGGGTTGACGAATAGAGAAATTGGGGAAGTTTTTTGTATGAAGTTTTCGGCAGTAAGTAAAGCGGCAATAGGCTTTGAGAAGGAGATGGAAAAGAATAGGGGCGTAAGAAAAGAGATTGAAGGTCTTATTTCTAATTTCGAGGCCTGACCCCTTTTCAGTCTTCATTCCACATTTCACATTCATCGAGCGCCATTTGTGAAAAGATCCATAATTTTTCATCCGGGTTTTTGTTATATTCCCGGAGTATAGATAACGCGCTATTGAGGGGACTGTGGGCTAAAAGCATTAATACAGCCTCTTTAGTCTTGTTCTTTACATCTTTCCGGAACAGCAAAGCACCCATTTTGACAATTTCGGTCTCTGGGATCTTTTCATAATTTTTCGGAAGCAAAGCATGTCCGGTTAGATACTCGCTGGCCGGAAAGGAGGACGATGTGTTTTTCTGAATACTTGCCGCCCAGATATTATTGGCTCCTTCAGCTCTTTGTTCGTTCAGAAAATCCCAAAATTCGGATTCGGTCATATTTTCCCTCCTGTTTTTTCTGGTTGATAAGTTTCATCCTACACTTATAGAGATGTGTAAAAAGGGAGAAATTCTTTCACTTTTTTCTTCCATGAAGAATAGGCGTGCCCCCTTTTTTTCTTTTAGAGGATCAGGAAGCCGGTTAAATCTTCTTGAAGATAGGGCCAAAAGGTCTATAATGGACTAAGTTAACGATTTTTTGGTGTGTTCTCGCTGGTTTTGCGCTTTGGGGCGGATTCGCGGTGAGGAGCCGTAAAGATCACCCGGTAACAGGGTTTATGGATCCGGGACATAAGAGGGAGGATGCGGCGCTAATGGATAACAGCGATCACGGGCTTACCGTTATTTTACCCATGTTCAACGAAGGCAAGGATATTTATAAGAATTTGAGGTCCGTTCTTGCGGAACTTCAAAAGATCCCGGTATCCTGGGACGTTATCGTAGTTGATGACGGCAGTACGGATAATTCAAAAAGCCAGGCCGAAAAAGCATTGGATGACATTCCAAACGCCCGGATCGTTTCGTATGGCCCGAACAGAGGCCGGGGTTTTGCCCTGAGGGCCGGTTTTGAAAAAGCCAAAGGCGATATCGTAATAACCACGGAATCCGACCTGTCCTGGGGGCCGAAAATAATACCCGACCTTTTTACGGCCATAACCGGCACTAACGCGGATGTAGTGATCGCTTCTCCCTATGTTCCCGGAGGCGGCCTGGTGAATGTTCCGTGGCGGAGGAGATCTTTGTCACGCTTCGGGAATAAGATACTGACGTTCGGTTTGCCTGGGATATCAATGATAAGCGGAATGACAAGGGCTTACAGGCGAAGGGCTCTCAATAAGATAGCGCTAAGCGAAGACGGCAAAGAAATACATCTGGAGATAATATCAAAACTGATAGCTATCGGAGCGGTCATCAAGGAGATCCCGGGAGTTATAACATGGCAGCGGTCCGGGCCCGCGGTGAAAAAGGCAAGGAAAGATTTCAGGCTGGCAAATGTCATTATGCGGCATATATACTACAGTCTTGTCGAATCGCCGTTCCATTTTATAGGGTTGCTGGGCTTGTTGTTCATAGCCCTCGGCATAGCCGGCGTGGCTGTTTTACTGTTCTTGAAACTCATAGGGTTTGCTTTGGCTAATATCCCATATTTCCCTCTCTATGTGTTCGTTTCAATGCTTGCCGGACTGATCATCTTGTTCTTTTCCCTGATGTCCTTACAACTTCGGGATTTTAAAAGAGAGCAGGTTCGCCTGCACTCCAGCGTAATTGAATTACTCGATCTGATCAGGAAAGGTAAATGATCCGGCGCCGGCGGTCGGCAGGGTGGTTTCCCACAATAATTAACACGCTCCGCGATATTGCGCAATGCTCAATAACAAGCTTCTGATGCTGATACAGACCCCGTATTCCGAGGATTACGGGCCTATGCGAAAGGCCTCCGGGACATATTTCCCGGTAGGTCTGGGAAGCATAAGTTCTTATGTGAAGAGGCGCGGGTACGATGTCAGTTTCATTGATCCGAACGTTCAGGCCGGAGGTATAGACAGAATAAAGGACGTGGTCTGCCGGGAGCGTCCCGTTTTGGCGGGGA
>CAYMBK010000140.1:0-3704 GCA_964388645.1 uncultured Planctomycetia bacterium
ACATAAATTCAAACATCTGTTTCAGGTGGCGCTTTCGGTGTCTTAAGCCGCGCGTACTTATGTTAGTCAGACTTTACAAAAAAGGGCTCCCCCTCATAGGGGCATATCCTTTGGAGGTAAACCTGATCAAAAATATAGCCCGTGCGGATGTGGTGCATCTGTCGGGTGGAGGGTATCTTACAGGCATAACTTTAAGCCGCCTGTGGGATAATATGCTGCTTATAGCAATAGCTGACGTTTTCTCGATCCCGGTGATCCTTTCGGGCCAAACCATAGGGGTTTTAAAGGATAGGACAAGCAAGGCCCTGGCCAAATGGGGGTTAAGCAAGGCCAGGTTCATATACCTGCGTGATCCGGAAGGTTCTATCGAGGATATGAAAGAGATAGCTATAGACGGCCCGCATATAAAAGCGACTTTCGACGACGCGCTTTTTTGCGATTCGGCGGATGGAGATATTACGGAGAAATGTCTGATGCAAAACGGGGTTGATACGGCTCTCCCCTATATCGCGGTGAATGCGCATTATTTTTACCAGAACCCGGAAGACTCAAGGCGGATAATGAAAAGAATGGCTGAAGTCTGTGATTTTGTTGTTTCAAAACATAATATGCAGGTACTGTTGATCCCGCTATATCCGGGGGACTTATCTTCTCTGGAAGAAGTCAAAATGAAAATGACCAAGCCTTCGATCATAATTGATCACGGTTTTGATTACCGGCTGGCTAAGGGTATAATAGGTAAGTCGCAGATGGTTTTAACTATGAAGCATCACGGCATCATATTCGCCATGGGGGCCGGGATCCCCGCCATCGCGATAGCGTTAGATGACTACTATCTCAGGAAAAATACAGGGGCCTTGCGGCTATTCGGGCAAGAAGAACAGCTTGTAGATGAGCCCGGCCTCTTTTGCGCGGGTTATATGGAGGCAAAGATAAATTTCTGCGTCGAAAACCATGATCGGCAAAAACAATCAATAAATGACCGCCTCGAAGAGATGAGATATCAAGACGGCGCGGTTATACGGAGTTTTCTGGGTAAATCATAATCAAGGGCTGGGCCAAAGATGAGAAAGGTATCTATGCTCGAGAAAATATATATGTACGCTGTCACTATATATTTTGATTTTATAAGGGACCCGATCGTAGCCGCTGTAAGGTGTTTAAGCAGGGACAGGAAGGCCCTCATACTTGACATGGACTGGTATAGATGGGCGCTGGATGAAAAGGAAATACGAGACGCGTTGTACTGCCATCCTGAGATCTCCCCAAAAGCCGTTTTTCTCAGGATAAAGAGGGAACAGATATTCGACGGCCGGTATCCAAAGCTGGACCTTGACCTTGAGCGGTATAAAGAGTGTGTTTACTCCGGGTATAACCTCTGGGGGATATGTAAGGCTACCATAATATGCGGCCTGGGGACATATAAAATAGACACGCACGAGATTTCACACCGGGATGAGATAAATAAAATATTTTTAGAGACGGCCCGGGCGATAGATAACCTGGATACACTTTTTAACAGGCTGAAACCTGACACTGTTTTCCTTTTTCAGGGAGGTTTTTTTGACAGTAGATGTATAGTTGAAGTCGCTCGCAGGTATGGCATAAACGCTGTAGGAGTGGAAAGGTCAATGATAGGCGGGCTGGTCGTTATGGATAACCAGACGGGGCAGATAATAAACCGTCATTCCCTCGCTCTTACGGGCGCGGAACTTCTGGAAACATGGGCCGTGAGCTCTTTGGATCGTAAACAAGCTTTTAATGTGTGGAAGAGCAGGCTTGCAGGGAAAACCGAAGATCACAAAACGGGAGGAATAGATAAGGCTGCCGAAATAAAAGAATTGCTGGCTATCCCGGACGGAAAGAAGGTATTGTTGCTCCTGGCCCAGGTACGGACTGATTCTTCTGTAGTTCTTGATTCCCCGATATACCAGGATCCGGTTGATATGATAGAAGACACGGCCGGATACTTAAGGGGGGTCGATGACGTTGTTTTGGTTATAAGGCTGCATCCCAAGGAATTTTTGGGATCTTCTCCCCGGGGAACCCCGTATGACAGGATGACCTACCGGTGTCTGATTGAGAGAGGAATAGACAAACTACCCAACGTCAGGATAGCCGAAGACCCGAGATTTAATACTTACACACTTATGGATATGGCGTCGGCCGGTATTACTATAAATTCGCAGGCGGGGTTTGAAATGTGCCTGTTGGGCAAACCGGTTATGATATGCGGTAACGCATTTTACGCTAATAAGGGCTTCACCGTTGATCTGGGGCACCGGGCAGCGTTGGAAGCTATGCTTGATTTTCTGCTTAACAAAGCTGTTATGACCGAAGAACAGCAAAACCGGGCCCTGGATCTATTACATTTCCTTTATACCAGGCATTTGTTCGATCACGGTTTATCCGGCACCAGAGGTCGGATAGCCCAGATCTTTCTGGATCGCCCGGCAGCGGGGTGGAAATGACAAGCCCTAGATTAAAAGACCTGCCGCCACCTCCCGCGGGAAGAAAGGGGTGGCCTTGGACCGAAGAAAGTCAGTCTCTTCCGGAAAAGATGCCTGATGGCAGACCGTGGCCTCGCGTAAGCGTTGTAACACCTTCCTATGATCAGTCGGATTATATCGAAGAGACCATTCGTTCCGTTCTGCTACAGGGGTATCCCGAACTGGAATATATTGTTATCGACGACGGCAGCACGGATGGCTCGGTAGAGATCATAAAAAAATACGAGAAATGGCTTTCTTACTGGACGACTCGTGAAAACAAAGGACAACCGGCGTCCATAAACGAGGGTTTTGAGCGCTCTACCGGGGATATAATGGCGTGGCTCAATTCGGACGACTGTTACTGCCCCGGTATACTTGGAGAAATAGCGCGAGAAATAGAGCCCCGGAGAGGGCGGCGTATTGTTTCGGGGTTTGCCGAAAAGGTAATGTCCGGCGGCCAGAAAACAGGCGTTGTTTTTGGGGGGAAAATGCCGGCATTTTATCACCTTCTTTTTCATCCGCAGCTGTCCCGAATGAACCGGTTGTGCCGGCTTAAGGTGCCTACCTGGATGCCCGCCCAGCCCTCTACCTTCTGGCACCGAGAGGTCTTTGATGATCTGGGGCCGTTAGACGCCGGGGCGGGATACGCGCTTGATTTTGAGTACTGGTTGAGGGCCGCTAACAAAGGGTACAGATTTTATAAGGTTCCACGGGTTTTGTCGCATTATCGTTTCCACAAGGAGTCGTTCTCCAATAAAGGATGGGACGCTTTCTATCCGAGCTGGCGCGAGATATCCCGGAGGTATTATAAAAGTTTGCCTCTTTTGGGGAAGATATCGAATATGATACTTTTTGCCGCCAGTTTTTCGTTTATACAGCTACCGTCAACCCTTTATACGATCGCGCTTAAACAGCTGGCTAAAACACAAGGCACACAACATGGGAAATAAGCAGCCGCTTGTATCGGTTATAATACCGGTCTTTAATGATAAGGATCGTCTTGTCGCGTGTCTTGAGGCATTGCGGGACCAGACTTATCCGAGAGATCTTATAAAGATAGTGGCCGTGGATAATAATTCCAGCGAAAACATAATGGAGGCGGTCTCGAGATTTAAAAATGTGACCTATGCCAAAGAGCCGGCACGCGGCCCCGCGGCGGCGAGGAATAAAGGTATATCAGTTTCAAGGGGAGAGATCCTGGCTTTTACCGAT
>CAYMBK010000141.1:0-3319 GCA_964388645.1 uncultured Planctomycetia bacterium
AAAGTTCTTCCTCCATGCCAAAGACACCAGGTACGCCTCAGGAGAAGGCGTCGTCCGGGCCCATGACTTCGGAAGAAGAAATGGAGGCTTTGCTTACAAAAAGCCCGGAGGAGCTGGAAGCTGAGGCCAGAGCTATTGAATAACAAAAGGAGGTTTTGAGCTATGGCCGAATCACCACTTGGAGGGTTTGGGACAAACCACGCCCTCACAGTAAAAAAATGGTCGGCTACGCTCTTTCGCGAAGCCTTAGGGGACCTGTATTTTCAGAGGTTTGTCGGAAAGTCCGACAAGCACATGATACAGCAAAAGTTTGACTTCACGAAGGAGAATGGCGACAAGATTACGTTTGCGCTCTTAAAAGGACTTTCGGGCGCGGGCGTAACAGAAGACGGGGAGATTGACGAGAACGAAGAGGCTCTCGAATATGCCGACTTCTCAGTGGAAATTTTCCTGAGAGGCAACGGTGTAAGGCTGAAAGGCAAGATGACTCAGAAGAGGACTCTCATGGACATGAGGTCTGACGCTAAGACCAGCCTTGCCGACTGGCTGAAAAATAAACTGGAGCATGACCTGATAAGGGCCGCGTGCGGAATGGCGAATGATTTAGGGACAATCACCGCCCTTGCGCCTTCGGATAACAGGGTTTTCTTCGGCGGGCAGAACAGTTCGGGAACGATTGCTTCTGTTGCCAACCTGGCAGCGGTGGACTCCACAACCAACCACCTTTTCGGGACGGAAGTTATCACGCTTCTGAAGCGGAAAGCGAAAATGGCAAGGCCCAGAATCCGCCCGGCGATCGTGGACGGCAAAGAGTATTACGCTTGCCTCGCGCACCCGTGGCAGACAAAGGCTCTTAAAGCCGAAGACGATTGGCTCCAGGCGCAGAGAGAAGCGAACATCCGCGGAAGCAACAACCCGATATTTTCCGGGGCTCTCGGGGTGTTTGACGGCGTGGTAATACACGAGCATGACGGCCTGCCGTACGTTAGTGCCGGCGAAGCTTTTGACACCGGCGATGACGCAGGCGAAGCGGCCGCCAGGGGCGTACTTATGGGAGCCCAGGCGCTTACCATAGGATACGGCCAGGCTCCTTCGTGGATGGAAGATAAGACGAAGGATTATGGACGTAAACCCGGAATCGCGACGGACGTAATCTATGGAATAGGCAAGACGCGGTTTGAGAACGAAGATTACGGATTGATAACCTTTAACACGGCTGTTGAGCCGGACTAAACACTGCAATAGGGAGGTGAAATTAGATGAACAAACGTTTTAAATTCATGACGGTTGCAGGGTTTGTCCTGGCGCTTGGGCTTGTCGCTCATCTTGCGCTTGCTTCCGTGGGATATTACTACAACTTCACTGTAATAGGAGAGGACGGATTGCCTGTAGAATCCGGGCTTTCCGTTACCGTGAACCTCACAGGAACCGAAACCGCTGCTGCGCTTTATACGTCTGATGTCTTTGAAGGCGCGGGAATAACCATTCCCATAACTTCGGACGTTACAGATGTTGCAGAAGACGGGGAGTTCAGGTTCTACGGCCCTGTAAACGAGTATGACATAACCGTGGAGGATACCGACGGACACCAGGTCAAGGTTAGCGAGTTTGAACCTAAAGACCACCGGATAGCATTTCCGCTTAAAAACTACAACATGCCTCCGTTTACTTCCACGCTTCTTGCGAATATTGCAAAAGCTATGGAAATATACGACGGCGGCGATCCGGATGTCCTGATAGCTACCGAAGAATCGTTTACCTCAGCTTTGAAGACTGACTATGACGACGCGGTAACCAAAGAGCATGCGCATTCGAACTCCGATTTGCTTGACGCTCTGGAAGTAAAGGCGGGAACAGGCACGCTTTCGTCTGGAGAAGACACCGTTACTTTCTCGACAGCGTTTTCTGCTGTCCCGAAGGTAATACTGACTAACATCTCGGCTGAGACTGCGCTGTATGCCGACGACATCACGGAAAATGGGTTTACAGCAAGCGACGGCGCGACCGGAACAGACGACTACGACTGGATAGCCATAAAGGCTTACGACCCGTAGTATTTAACCGAAACCAAAAATAGGAAGGGAGGGGCGGACTATAAAAACCCGGGAACAAATAAAGACTCATAAGCCGGTAAAATTTATCTTCCGCCCCTTTCTGATTAAAACATGGCGATAACGAAAGCTGAAATTCTCGCGAAAGTAAATGCGATAACCCGCAGGGCCGAAACCGATATTGATGATGAGATTCAAGCTATTCTGCGGGATATATCCGTTAGGGATAATTTTGTTTTCAGAGAGTCAACGCGGGATACAGAATCTGGCGAGAACGTTTATTCTCTCCCGGAAGATTACAAGGCAAAACTCGCGCTTACGTGCGAGGATGAAGAAGAAGAGCCTTTAACCAAGATTCCCTTTTCCGTTTATCTCTCGAATAAAGAATCAGAAGGGGAAGGCACGCCCGAATATTTTGCTATTCATAATAAGTTTTTCTGGCTTCTTCCTATTCCGGATGACGTTTTCACGCTCACATTACATTATGCAATACTTCACCCTATGGACGCCGACGATATCCTCTATGATGAGGAATTCAGGGAATGCATTATTCAGGGAACGGCATGGAAGGTTTACGAGAGATACGAGATATTTGACCGCGGGGAAGCGAAAAGAGTCCGGTATGAAGCGGAGATAAACAAGCTCCGGAACCTTGCGGAAAGCCAGGTCGGCATAACCAGCTACACGGATATATAAGCCATGACAGAAGAAAAGAGGAAACCGGATAATCCGGGGCAGGCAAAAAAGGAAGTTGTTTTTAGAGTCAAGAAAGGTGAGAAGCTGTCGGAAGAGACGCCTTTTGACGTTGTAAAGACCGTTATCGCGGAGAAGGAAACCAAAGACCTTCATATAAACCTGAAAGACGTAGAGAAAAAGATTGACCAGCTGAAGCATTATAAAGCTGATTCAATGGCGTCTTACGACATGCGGATAAAGGAGCTTGAAGATATAGCTTCTCTTGTCCGGAAAGCTCTAAAAGGAGAGGGGAGGGATTCTTAAATGGCATGGACAGATGAATTTCATATTTTGACGCCGGCAGATAGCGACGACCCGAAACAGGGCGCGACAAAAATCAGGGAGCTTAAAAGAGCCCTGCAGGAGCGTCTTGACGTTGACCATGTGTTCGGGCTTGACAGTAATGAAGTTTCAGATACTGACGCGGGGAAGCATAAAAAGATTACCATGCCGGTTCTTGACGACTCCCCTTCAAATATAGCCGATACGGGCATATTTTTCACGAAGAAAATCGGGGATTACGCCGAAGTTTT
>CAYMBK010000142.1:0-3359 GCA_964388645.1 uncultured Planctomycetia bacterium
ACATGGGAGTGAAGAATGCTCAGATAGAGGCTCCCGGCGCAATGTTCGTTCCAGGGGTTTTGTACACCATAAAAATAGAACATAACGGGGGATTGAGGATAGATGCCTCTGAGCTTTCACCTATAATGAGGGGAGAGACCATCCCCGGGTGATGGGATGAAGAATCTCGACAGATCTTATTCGGTGTTGTATACTATCCGGGAAGCGTTATTGCGGGAAATGTTTACCGCGGCAGACGCATATGGAAACTCCAAAGGAGGAGAAGCATGAAGATCACAAGTGTTCTGATGTCAGGTTTACTGCTGTTGGGATGCGTCTGCGCCGGGCAGTCTTTTGCGCAGGAGGGTCAAAATGAGGTCAAAATATTGAACGCGGAGATAATTTCCATGGATCCTGATGAAGGTGTCTTGACGGTTATCGGCGGCTATGAGGCCGGTGAACTTGAGGGCAAAGAGATAACTCTGAATGTCACGGATGAAACCGTAATATTCTTTGAGGACGAAGAAATAGAGATATATGACCTGATAACCGGAGATAGCCTGATAATAGAACATTATACCGGGGAGGCAGGAGACATAGTCGTGACGAAAATACACCTTGAGTACGATATGACGGACGCGGAAGAAATGGAAGTTAATTTTGAATAAATGAAAGCGAAATAATGTTAAGGAAGAGGCGGATAAAGCGCGGTAAAACAGATATCCGGTTATTAGAAGGTATGAAAAGGGCGGTAGAACGGCTTGGCCGGGCAAGGGATAGATGGTGATGGTTGTCCTCCGGCGGGTGGTGTTTTGTCATTGAAAGATAGCTGATCCGGCATTCGCCGGGAATTAAAAAAAGGAAGAAAACATCTTAGGGGGGATGACATGAAAAAGATCATGGCCGTACTCGTTGTTCTGGTAGCATTTTCATTCGAGGGTTTGGTCGCCGGAGCGTATGCCGAAGGGATAAAGACCGGCTTTTCGCTTCAGTGTTCTACGGATAAACTTATGAGAGGTGTGGCAAATCTTGCGGACTCTCTGGTTGAAGTGCCGGGAACCATGATGCGAAAGAGCAATAAAGAAGGAGTGCTTTCCGGCATGACATTCGGAATGGTAGAAGGCGTCTTTAATACGGTGAAAAGGGCCATGGCCGGAGCTTGGGAAATAGTGACTTTTCCGATACCCGTTCCGGAAAATTATGATCCCATTCTTCCCGAACCTGAGTTCCTTAATGTCAACTGAAACAGGAAAGCGTTGGGATCCTCGGGCCGCAAGTATTATCAAGCTGTTACGTGAGAGGATGCGTTGTGGGCGTTCGCCGGTCGGGTCAGGAATTAGGACTTAGATCGCTCATCAGGGCTGATTTTTCGGTGAAAGTTTCTTTTACGGACCGAGTAACTTTTTTGACAAGTATGGTTGGCGGACAAGAAACAAGGAGGTATTCAGGTGGTTTTAGCAACTAACAAGATACGTAATGTCGTGTTGATAGGTCATTCCGGCGCCGGGAAAACTACACTTACTGAGAACCTGCTTCACCGGGGAGGATCGATATCAAAGCCGGGAACGATAGATGCCGGAACGACAGTATGCGATTATGCTGATGACGAAAAAGAAAGGAAGAACACCATAAACCTTTCGGTAGCATCTTATGAAAAGGGAGATGTGAAAGTAAATCTCATAGACACACCCGGGTATCTGGATTACGCCGGAGAGGTCGTAGCCGGGATAAATTCGGCGGACGCCGCGATACTGATAGTTGACGCCGTGAGCGGAATACAGGTCGGTACTTTGAAATTTTGGAAAATAGCGCAGGAACTCGCCTTGCCTGCCCTTGTGGTCGTAGGTAAGATGGACAAAGACAACGCGGATTTTGATAAAGTCATGTCAAGTTTGCAGAACGTTTTGGGTAAAGGTTGTGTGGCGCTGTGTTATCCTAACGGCAGGGGCGGGGATTTTTCGGCTGTCGCCGATCTTCTCACCAGGACGGGGATGGAGTCACTTTCCGGAGAAAATAAGGAAAAAGCCATAAAAATGTCGGATGATATGACCGAAGGCGTGGCGGAATCAGATGATGCGCTTCTCGAGAAATATCTCGAAAAAGGACAATTACAACCGGAAGAGGTAAAAACGGCGTTTAGGAAAGGAGTTGTTTCCGGGAAGGTGATACCTGTTATTCCCGCGTCTATCGAGAAAGGAATAGGGGTAGATGAGATAATGAAGGTAATAGAGAATTATTTTCCGTCTCCCGAGGAAATGCCCGGATGCCAGATAGAGGGGGGAGGAGATTCCGACGAAGGACAAAGACCCGTGGTCGAGTCGAAAGAGGACGGATCTTTTTCAGCTCAGGTGTTTAAGACAATATCCGACCCCTATGCCGGACAGATATCTATTTTCAGGGTCAGGTCGGGAAGGGTTTCGTGTAATCAGACGGTCAAGAACACGGCCAGAGAAAGCACCGAAAAGTTAGGGCAATTGTTCTTTCTCAGAGGGAAAGAACAGATACACGCTGACGATGTTGTCTGCGGGGATATCGCGGCGGCGGCTAAGCTTAAGAACACGCATACCAACGATACTCTTTCTGATGAGAAACAGCCTGTTAAGTTCAAAAATATAAAATTTCCGGAACCGGCTGTTAGCTTTTCGGTGAAGCCCAAAAGCAGATCCGACGAAGATAAAATATCCGGGGTATTGACGAAACTTTCGGCGGAAGACCCGGCGTTCAAATGGGAGCTTGATGCGCAGACGCATGAGATGATAATTTCGGGTATGGGAGATCTTCACTTAAAAACAATGATAGCGAGGATGAAGGACCGTTACGGAGTTGAGGTTGAAATAGGCACTCCGAAAATAGCTTACAAGGAAACCATAACCGCGAACGGAGACGCTCAGTACAGGCACAAAAAACAGTCCGGAGGAGCCGGCCAGTTCGCGGAAGTCTGGCTGAAGGTGGAACCGCTTCCCCGGGGAGAAGGCTTTCAGTTCGTGGATGAGGTCGTGGGAGGGGCTATTCCCAGGCAGTTCATAGGAAGCTGCGAGAAAGGAATAGTCAGCGCCATGAAGGACGGGGCGGTGGCCGGTTTCCCGGTTATTGACGTGAAGGTCACGGTTTACGACGGGAAGACCCATCCTGTCGATTCTAAGGATATAGCTTTTCAGATAGCGGCGGCTCACGGTTTCAGAGAAGCCTGCGGAAAAGCAAAGCCCGTTGTGCTTGAGCCGGTGATGAACGTCGAGTTGACGGTTCCCGAAGAGAATATGGGCGATGTTACGGGGTCTTTAAGTTCAAGAAGAGGCAGGGTCCAGGGAATGGATGTGGAATCGGGGCTGCAAGTAGTGAAGGCTCAGATACCTCTGGAGGAAATGTATAAATACGTAAAT
>CAYMBK010000143.1:0-3480 GCA_964388645.1 uncultured Planctomycetia bacterium
TCACCGTTCCTTTAAGTTCGGAATATTTTATCTTCAGATCGCCTTCGGGCTCCATGCCTTCCCGTCTATCCGTGATAGTGATATCGGCGCCCATCCTCCGCATGACGTCGATCACCCCTGTCCTGGTGGGATTAAGCCCGGCATTCCGCAGCACTATTTCAGACCCCTCTACTATAGAAGCGGCCACAATAAAAAAAGCGGCGCTCGATATATCTCCGGGGATCCTTATGTCAGAAGCAACCAGCTCTCGCATTCCAGTTATTTTTGTCGTAAGCCCTGTGGCCTCTATCCCGGCGGAAAAATGCCTTAACATCCTTTCCGTATGATCCCTGGATCGAAAGGGTTCGGTAACCGATGTTTTCCCCCGGGCATACAATCCCGCCGCAAGGATACATGATTTAACCTGGGCACTCGCCACCGGAGTAACGTAATCTATGGCTTCCAGAGGGCGAGCGTTCCTGCCGATCTTTAACGGCGGCCGATCCCCGTTCAAAGTCGAGATGACGGCTCCCATTTTACGCAGCGGCGAGACTATTCTTTCCATGGGCCTTTTAGACAGCGAGGGATCTCCCGAAAGTGTCGCTGAAAGGCCGGCTCCGGCTATTATCCCCGCTATTACTCTCATTGTCGTACCGGAATTTCCCAGGTAAAGATCTTCCGAGGGTTCCCTCAAGCCGTTAAGGCCCTCGCCTTCGACGATAACGTCATCCCCGTGCCTTTCGATCCTGCAGCCCATCTTTCTGAACGCGTCAAAAGTCCGCATACAATCTTCCGCGAAAAGAAAATTCTCAACGCGCGTTTTTCCCGCGCATATCGCCGCGAACATCACCGCGCGATGCGACACACTTTTGTCGGGAGGGACGGTTATCTCTCCGTGAAGGGGGCCTGAGGCGCTGCTTATTTTCCAGTCCATCACATCTCCGTATGTTCGTCTGTATGGCTCTCTTTATTTTTTTCGGCGCCTGCCGCTCGAGACTGCCGCTAACTTCAAACTTGCGATAAGATCCGCCATGTCGCTCGGCATAGCGGATGAAAACTCCACTTTTTGGGAGGTTCCGGGATGCGTAAACCCGAGTGTTTCGGCATGTAAGGCCTGCCGGGATATCTCTCCTCTGCCGCCGTACGCCGCGTCCCCGGCCACGGGATGCCCTATATACTTCATGTGAGCCCTTATCTGATGTGTCCTCCCGGTAAAAAGATCGATACGCAAAAAAGTGAAGTTGCCGTACCTCTCCACCACGTGATAAACAGTTCTGGCGGGTTTCCCGGAAGAATGCTCCACTCCCATTTTTTTCCTGTCGGTTTTTTGCCTGGACAGAGGAGCGTCAATTACGCCGTTATCCATCTCCACAACCCCGCTGACGATCGCCGCGTATATCTTTTTTACCGTTCTGTCCCGGAACTGACCGCTCAAAGACCTCATAGCCTTGTCACTCTTGGCAACCACCATAACTCCGGATGTATCTTTATCAAGCCTGTGCACTATCCCGGGACGGTGAGAACTGCCGTCTCCCGCGGGCAAGGTTCCAAAACGATATAGCAGCGCTGATACCAGCGTTCCACGGAAGTTTCCCGCTCCGGGATGGACGACCATGCCGGCGGGTTTATCCACTATTACCACATGTTCATCCTCATGCAGTATAGACAAAGGAATATTCTCGGGCTCAAGATCAGGGCAGGCCCGAGCCGGAATGGATACGGAAATTTTCTCTCCCTCCCTGGCTATATGCCTGGGCTTTACGCTCACACCTTCAACCGTGATGTCTCCCGAACCCAGAAGTTCTTTTACCATCGTCCGGGAGTATCCCTCTCCGAGCTTTAGCGCTATGCATTTGTCTATTCTTTTCCCGTCGTCTGACGGGCCCATAATGAGATCTATTTGTTCAGGCATCTCCCCCCCCGCCTCTAAAAACATCATTTCGGGCCCTTTTTCCTCAACGCAAAATAGATAAGCGCTCCCGCGAGAAAAAAACCCGCGCCGATAACCTGGGAAAGAGTAAAATAGCCCGCTCTGACCAGCTCGTCCCCTCTAAAAGTATCCATAAATATCCTAAAAACAGAATACAGCATCAGATACATAGCGAACAGGTACCCGTCAAAAGGCTTACGCACTCTGAGGTGCACGAGCAAAACAAAAATGACCAGCAAACCTAAACTGGAATATAGCTGGGTGGGTATCCGTGGCGCCATTTCGCCGGGAAAAACCACCGCAAATCCGTGAAAAGCCTGTTTTCCGTAACAACATCCGTTAAAAAAACATCCTATCCTTCCTATTGAATGGGCCAATGCCAGATATGGGGCAAAAACGTCAATGGTTTTCCAAAAAGGTATCCTTCTTCTTGCCATCATTAAGGCCCCGAAAGCTATGCTTATCACAAGCGCTCCCTGAAAAGCCATACCGCCTTCATTCAGATAGAATATCGCCGCCGGGCGCGTCAAATACACCTCCCAATTTATAGCCACAAAAAGCAGCCGCCCGCCTATAAGGCCCCCCAAAACCATAACAGACAGTATGTCCAGCATATCAGCGGTCTTTATACCCTCTTTTCCCGCTCTGTTCACCGCCAATATTATCGAAAGGCCCACACCTAATGCCACAAAGAACCCGTATGAGTAAACCGTGATCGGCCCTAAAGTAAAGATTATTCTGTGCACCTTTTCTCCTTTTCCCTCGGAGGAAAAAACAAAGAGAATATCAAGATCGCCGCTCCCAAGCTGATACAGCTGTCGGCCACATTAAAAACAGGCCATACCCTGAAGTCTAAAAAATCCACCACATATCCTAAACGCATTCGGTCAGAGAGATTCCCCAACGCGCCTCCGATGAGCAGGCAAAAAGCCGCCTTTTCCCTGAAGGGTATGGCGGCCCAGCGGAAAACCGTGTACATAAAAGCTGCGACCGTAAAAAGAAAAGCCGTGGCCGTAAATAAATGAGGATGCCCTTTCATTACCCCGAAAGCCCCTCCCGTATTATGCACGAGGGTTATATGGAATACCCCTTCGGCCACGGGAAAAGTTTCTCCTTCGCTCATCGTTGATGTGACAAAATATTTTGTCGCCCTGTCCAGGACATACAGAATACCGACCACAAAAGCGATCAACAGGCCTCCGTAAAAAGACGCCGGAAACCGTAACCGTGAAAAACGGATCTTCCGGGACAGGCTCATACCTCTCCCTGCTTTGACACGGCGTCCCTACACCTCGGGCATATGTCCCCGTATCCTTCTCCTTGCCCTACGCTTTCGCTGTAATTCCAGCATCTCGGGCATTTTTTCCCTCCGGCCTTCTCTATCCTTATCATAGCCGATGAAAGCGGTATGCGCGAGGCGTCTTCTCCGCCTGATATCGCCTCGAATTTAGATACTTTAAGTATGGATGCCAAAAGGGCGGCGTTTTCGGCCATAAACGACATTTCTGTTTGGTTTGGGCTGCCAGCGAAAATAGCCGCGTCCAGAGAGCTGCCTATCACTCCGCGGGACC
>CAYMBK010000144.1:0-3453 GCA_964388645.1 uncultured Planctomycetia bacterium
GCGCCGTCTATCATTTCAACTGCTGCGCGTTCTTCCGATGATTTTGGAAAATCCTGGATGATCCGCCAGTTCATAGAATCGTGCATATCAAGAAGGATCGGCTTATTGCTTACTTCCCGGACCAGGAAAACCATCCAATATGGCTCTGTGTGGACATACCATACATCGGTTTCCTTGTCCATTATCTCGATGGCGTTCTTCATTTGGCGGATATTCTTGTCATGACAGAGAAGAAAAGCGTCGAAGTTTTCGCGATATTCGGGACGGCGGAAAGACATTCCATAGATCTTATGGCCTTTACTCTTAAGAGCAAGGACCTGTTTCGTGGCTCTTATACAAAAATGATGTGCTATGAATGTTATCCGCATTTGGCCCCCTGTTAAGTGTGTAGGTGAGGGAACCGGGCCCGAAGCCCGGCCCCCACCTGTCTTTTATCTACGCTGTGAACTGTTCCATATAGTCCACAAAATAGAACACAGATCCGCTTACGCCTGGATTCGTCCCAACGCAAAACCGTAACGGAGTGTTCGCCGCAACGGTCGTTGCTGTTTCTGGAGTTACCCCGGAAGCTTCAAGCGTTCCTATTGTGCATGATCCCGGAACAAAGGTAGCAAGCTTCGCGCCTGCTGCCGTTCGGAGCTCAAAAGTCGTTGAGGTCGAGCAAACAATATCACTCGCCGCGCTTATGATTCCGAACTTCTTTATCAAGGATTTGTGCGGAAGGGTTATCCCTACTTCCGCCTGTGTCCCAACCGAGCCAACATCGTCTTTGCCCTGGCCTATGGTCGTGGCGCGTTTTACTACGCCAAACCTGGGATCGCTGTATTCTTTCCTGTTGTCCGATATTATCTTTGCCATTTACTGATCTCCCTATTTTTTAATCATGTAGATCTCCGGGGCCGAAGCCCCGGGTATCTCTATTGATTTGTATCTTTTACGCGCTTGTAACTTTTACGATCCTCTCTATACCCTTGCCGGTAGAGTTTAGATCGTCGCTTGCCAGGTCCCAACATTTCTTGAAACCGAGGATACCATACCAAGCAACGCCTTTGTCCCTGCCGTAATCCGTCGCGATCTTCATGCGGACTTCTTCCGGCAGCGCTATGCCTTCGATAACGGCTTCGGATCCAAAGAAGCAAGCTTCTCCAAGAGCCGAAGTGTTGCCGACGCTGTTTGAAAGGCAATTCGTTTCCATGACCGCGCGGCAGTCATAATACATACCTATTTCCGAATTGTGCATAAACTCCGGAGTAGTATACTGCATTATGGCCTGGAGATAATCATACACTCCACGCCTTGCCTGGACGGAAAGGATCGCCCTATACATTTTGCCGTCATACATGGGTATCTGTTTCTTCCTCATGTAATCAACGATATCTCTCCAGTTTTTATCGGAGATATCGGCACTTGCCGTAACTGTGGCCGTTCCGTTGGTCGTGAAAACGGTCGTATTCGTTACGGAAGCAACGGCAACGAACTTGGCTTTGTTAAACTCTACATAAGCCGCCGAATCAAGAACTTCCACCTGGTCCTCTTTCAAGGCAACAGAAGAAATGTTCTCCGGATCGAACTCCGATAGAGTTTGAAGTTTTTCGGTATAAGGAACCGAATTTCCCCATTCAGTAACGACGAGGGAATCTTTGACAACCTTCCACTTCGCGTTGCTCATGGTCTGTGTTTCAACAAGCGTTCCGCCCTTGGAATCTATGCGAAGCCGTTTGTTGAAGAATACTGTGTCCCCGGATTTCTTTCCTGTGTCCTCTTTTATGTCGCAGAACTGACGGAAAGCATATTCCGGACCTGCCTGTTTTCTCAACGATCTACTTAACCTGTTATTGGTTAAATGGCCGCCAAGAGAGTTTACTACCCAATACTGTCCTGCCATCTTGTTTCTCCTTGCTTTTATTACATTTTCCCACGATAAGTGGGATTCTTTATGCGGTTAAGATGGGCTTGCCTTTCGCTTACATACTCTTTCGCAGCGTCCTCGGTCGAAAGATCCTTTTCGGGCATAGGGGCAGCCGGTGGCCTGTTCTCTCCACCTTCGCCGGCAGCGCCTGGAGCCGGAGCCCCTGGAGCCGCAGGACCTTTCGGGCTTGCGCTCGAATATCTTGCCTTAAAGGAACTTACTGCGGCCTGGGCCGCTTCGATTGGAGTATATGGCGATCCGGTATTCGGATTGATCTGATTACCGTTTAGCAAGTCATTCGCTCGTCCGGTTATAAAGTCCTCGAAAGGAACAACTTCCGGATTCTCGCGTTTGATTCTCTCCACCGCTTCTTTGAATGATAGGAAGCCGGTTGTTTGGTTGAAAGTTTCATGCTGTGCCGCGCGGATCCTCGCTTCGGTTTCCTTGTCCCGGATCTCGTCAAGCGCTCTATTCCCTTCTGTTACGGAAATGTCGCCTTCTTCCATCTGCTTATAGATCCGTTCTCTCTCCGCCTGGAGTTTTCGCGTGTCCGGCATGTTGCTCTCTCCCCCAACTGGTCCCCCCAGTTCGTCGCTTCTCTTTTTGAAAGTTTGGATCGTTGTCCCCTGTTCCTGGATCAGACGATCCTTGTTTCGCATTTCTTCCATGAGTTTCTCGTTTTGCTTCCGCAACTCATCTGCGGAAGGGCCCGGATTTCCCTGCGCGCCCTGTTCGCCCTGTTCTCCTGCGGAGCCCTGTGCGTTAGGATCGTTTAGGTTATTTTCCTTTGTCATGCCTGTCCTCCTTCTTTGTGTTTAGCGTTTCGGCTGATCCTACAATTCTTTTGCAGGGTCCCCTTGCGCCGTCTTAAAAATCTGTCCCAAATACTGCTTATATGCTTTGTCCCCTAAAGAGATCTTATTCGATATGTCCGCATAGATCCCTTCTAAAACCGATAATGTCGCTTCTGCATAGGCCGCTTCGTTGTATCTGCCGGCCTTAACGGCTTCCCTTAAGCTCTTATATGCTCCGGCAAAGTGTTCAAGAAAGATATTCTCCATTTCTCCCCAGGCCGGCGTTTGGAGCACCTGGGCTATTGCCTTCCCAACTCGATCGTATTGCGCTTTGTCCTGGGTAGATCTATTCTCTCGGGCTTCGCGTTTCGCCTGGATCGCTTCCTGTTCTTTGATAAATCGTTCCTGTTCCGATAAATCGTTGAATCCTTGCGCCATTATCCGGTCCTCAACTCTCGTTGTTTGCTCCGGGGATGTTCGCCATGTTCCGGAGCTTCCTGTCTTGCCTTAAGGCCTAACGACTGCTTATAGATCCCTTTTGTATAATCGTAGTTATCGCCCTTGTTCCCTCTCTCGGCGATCTTCTCCGCCTGGTTCCATAACCGCTTCTGCCGTCTTGTCGTTGCAAGGTGTATGCTCATTTCTCTCCAAAGATAGCCGTCATGATCCAATGATACGCATGGTCTATTCCCGCCACAACGGCCAAAACGCCAAGCATTACAAGCCCGGCCATAAACATTAAAACATCGC
>CAYMBK010000145.1:0-4280 GCA_964388645.1 uncultured Planctomycetia bacterium
GGTTTGCGATGGTTCTTTTAAAAAGAAAGAACAGCAGAGATTATAGAGTGGAGGCCATGATCAAGGCAGGGGAAAAATGCCGCTGTGAAAAGGATCTGCCCGGCAATATGATGTTAGTGGAAAGCCTTTTCGGGCAGCATGAATATGTGCTTTTGGATGCCGATCCTCTTGCGGCGGCCTGGCAGAAAGAGCTAAGGAAGAAGTTGGGGGGTATGAACGCGGTTTTCTTTCCCATTATCTCCCCTGAGGGGATAGAGGGGATAGTGGCGGCCGGTGTCTCAGGAGAGAAGGTTCTTTTAGGAGGAGATTATCTGGAAGTAGTTAGAGTCTTCGCGAATGAGCTGTCTTTAGCCTATAGAAGCATGAGGGCCGGTGAAAAAATACGCAGCTTAGAGATAATGGACAAGGTGACGGGGCTATACTCTCCTAACTATATGATCGAGAGGCTTTCAGACGAAGTCACGAGGGCGGTCTTTTATCGCAGGCCGTGTTCTTTGGTGTTTGTGGATGTTGACAGGAAGGACAATAGATTATCCGAATTATCGAGAGAGGAGACATCAAAGGCCATGCTGCGCGTCGGGGCTATTTTGAAGGAGTTTTGCCCTCCCGCTGGCAAGGTCGGGATGTTCGGGCCTTTTGAATTTGGATTGATCCTGCCCGAAGTCAACAAAAGGGGGAGCTTTAAGATCGGGGAAGAGATAAGGGGCCGGATAGAGGAACACCCTGGTGGAGGTCTTGACATTACGGCCTCGATAGGCCTCGGGGAAAACCCGATAGACGGGGCCAGCGGAGAGGAGATACTTGCTAAGTCAAGGGAATTTGTGCAGAAAGCCAAACAATCCGGCGGGAACACGGTGGTATGCGAATGACAATTCCAAGTATAGGAGAGCAGAGATGAGGGAAGAATTAAAAGAGGTTCTTAAGGATATGCCCCGCAAGAACGCGTCAGACTTGCATATAACCGCCAATAACGTGATGCACTACCGTATAGACAACGGACTTGTTAAGGTGGGAGACAAAGTCCTTTCCAGCGCCGGGTCAAAAGAGCTTATCTATAGCCTTATGACAGAGGATCAGATAAGGAAATTTGAAGAGAGAAAAGAGCTGGACCTTTCCGTAGAGGTAGAGGGGGCGGGGAGGTACAGGGTCAATATTTTTCTTCAGAGAGGTGATGTCGGATGCGCGATAAGGCTCATACCTTTTGAGATCAAGTCGCTAGCGGATTGCGGTCTTCCGGTAGATGTAACGAGAAAGCTTTGCAAGACACAGAAAGGGCTGGTCCTTGTGACCGGAGCGACCGGGAGCGGTAAATCCACTACGCTAGCCTCTATGATAGATGAGATAAACCGTACGAGAGATTGTCATGTTGTTACCGTTGAGGATCCCATAGAATTCGTTCATAGCAATAAGAAGGCGATAATAGACCAGCGGCAGGTGATCGAGGATACGGTCTCTTTTTCCAGCGCGCTCCGGCACGTTCTAAGGCAGGACCCTGACGTGATACTCATAGGCGAAATGAGAGACCTCGATTCCATTGAGCAGGCGATCATAATAGCGGATACCGGGCATCTTGTGCTGGGAACGCTGCACACTTCGGATAGTACCCAGACGATAAACCGTATGGTCGATGTTTTCCCTTCTCACCAGCAGAAACAGATCAGATCCCAGCTTTCTTTCGCTCTTGTAGGCATTATTTCCCAGCAGCTGATACCCCGGAAGCAGGCACCCGGAAGAGTGCTTGCGGCGGAGGTTCTTATAGCCACTCCCGCGGTCAGAAGCACGATCAGGGACAGCAAAGAACATCAGATATATTCTATCATACAGACATCGCAGAAATTCGGAATGATCACCATGAACCAGTCTTTGGCCGGGCTTGTGGATAAAGGCCTTATTTCCCGTGACGAGGCGATGTCAAGATCCAATGATGTCGAGGAGTTGTCTAAGATGATATGATGGGTGTTTCAGAGATCGATTAAAGAAAGAGGAGAAAAAAGTGGGGCCATCGCAGGAAACAAAACGTAAAAAGTTGGGAGAAATACTGATGTCTTCGGGGTTGATATCCGAGGCGCAGCTACAGAAGGCATTGGAGTTCCAGGAAGGTGAAGGAGGTCTCCTGGGCGAAGTCCTTATAAAGCTGGGTTTTGTTGGAGAGATCGACATAGTGCAGGCATTGACAGCTCAGTACGGTTTCCCGTATATGCCGGTCGAGAATTATGAACTCAATCAGGAAATGACCAAGGCCATACCCGAGAACATGGCCAGGCAGTACGGGATGGTGCCGATAGATATCGTTGGTGATATTTTGACCATAGCGATGTCGAATCCGTTAAATGATAAAGCTATAGAGGATGTGGAAACTCTTACTAAAAAGAAGGTTCAGATCTTTATATCTACTGTCACCGGAGTGACCGGGGCCCTCAATAAACTATATAAAAAACGATGACCTTCAGGAAAAAGCATGGTATTGCCCGTTACGGAAAAGATCAGAGGACTTCTGATCAAAAAAGGCCTGGTTTCGCAGGAAGCTCTGGAGAACGCGTGCAAGATCGCTCTTGAGAAAAGCAGAAATCTGAGCGAAGTGCTTATTGAGCTTAATGTAATATCAAAACAAGGCCTTCTATCTGTGCTGAGCGAAGACCTCGGGCTTCCTCTTATAAAACTTTCCTGTTTTCAGGTCGACGATGAGATATTGAGCCTTATCCCCGAAAAAATAGCGGTGATGTACAAGGTCATCCCCATTTCACGTATAGGAAAATTGCTTACCATCGCCATGGCCGATCCTTTGAATATACTCGCTATGGATGACCTGAAGGTGATGACAGGCCTTGAGTTAAGCCCCGTTATGTCTACGGAAGAGGAAATAGAGGAAGCTATACAGAAATACTACCGGAAATCTGCCGATGAAGAGATAAGCCATATCGTAGAAGAGATAGAAGAGGCGAATATCGAAGCTGTTTCCGATGATGACGGAGATTTTTCATCCGCCGATCTTTTGCGCATCACGGAAGAAGCCCCTGTGGTCAAGCTTACCAACATGATACTTTCACGCGCCATAAAGGAGCGGGCCGGAGATATTCTGATAGAGCCTATGGAGACACGTACGCGCGTGAGGTACAGGGTTGACGGGGTGCTTGCGGAGAGTTATAGCCCCCCGCGGAAATTCCACCAGGCGCTGATCTCCCGCATAAAGGTCCTTGCTGATCTGGACATAGCCGAAAGGCGTTTGCCTCAGGACGGCCGCTTTCAGGTGAAGATAGAGGGAAGGAAAATAGATTTCAGAGTTTCGGTGGTTCCGTCGAGTTTCGGAGAGAAGATAGCGTTGAGAGTGCTGGACAAAAAGCAGGCCATGACCGATCTTGAAATGCTGGGTTTGAAAAAACACAATATTGAGATACTCAGGGAGATAAGCGCGAAGCCGCACGGGATGGTGCTGGTCTGCGGGCCCACGGGCTGTGGAAAGACCACTACTCTTTATTCCGTGCTGAGGCATGTAGATTCGCCCGGGAAAAATCTTGTTACGGTTGAGGATCCTGTGGAATACGAGTTTTGGGGGGTCAATCAGGTGAGCATAAATGAGGACATAGGGCTCACTTTTTCCGCATGCTTAAGGTCTATATTGCGGCAAGATCCCGATGTTATAATGGTAGGCGAGATCCGTGACCATGAGACTTTGGATATTGCCATAAAGTCGGCTCTTACCGGGCATCTTGTGCTGAGCACACTTCATACGAATACCGCCGCCGGGGCCATTGTAAGGATGGTCAATATGGGGGTAGAACATTTCCTGATAACCTCATCGGTGGAGTTGATAGCCGCGCAGCGCCTTATACGAAAGTTATGTCCCGATTGTAAAAAGCCTTATGTTCCCGCAAAAGAGGCGGCCTCGGCATATGGGCTTGTGGACGAGAAAGGCGAGCCCGTACAGATATTTTCCCCGGTCGGATGCAAGAGATGCCTGAATTCGGGATACAAGGGGAGGATCGCGATAATGGAATGCCTGGTTTTGACGCCGAAAGTGAAAGACGTGATATTTTCAGGCGGCCAGGAATTTGAGATAGAGTCGGTGGCGAGGGAAGAAGGGATGTTCACGCTAAGGCAGAATGGAATGGAGAATGTGGCCGAGGGGGTAACGTCCATAGAGGAAGTTTTGAGAGTAACGGTAGAAACACGTCCTATGGGGAAGTGATATTATGGCGGGATCCATAGTTGACAGAGGTTTGCGGGCCCTGGGAGAGAGCGGGTTGGGGGGTAAAAAAAAAATAAACGAACTTGCCGGAAAG
>CAYMBK010000146.1:0-4702 GCA_964388645.1 uncultured Planctomycetia bacterium
ACCGCTTATTGGCGCGGGTACCGGGAATATCACAAAGAGGGCCGCATCAATGATCTTCCCGTAATGCTTGGTTTTCAGGCGGCGGGTTCAGCTCCCATAGTAGAAAACAGGGCGATAAGAGAACCCAAAACGCTGGCGACGGCCATAAAGATAGGGGATCCGGCAAGTTGGCTTTCAGCCGTTGAAGCACGTGATAGTTCGGGCGGATTAATAGACAGCGTTACGGACGAAGAGATAATAGAAGCTTACAGACTACTGGCAGATAAAGAGGGTGTTTTTGCGGAACCGGCTTCCGCTGCCGGCGTCGCCGGGATATTAAAGCTTTCGTCCCGGGGGTATTTTGACAAATATCTTAAGCCGGCGCGTAAACTGGATATTGTTTGTGTGTTGACAGGCCATGGTATGAAGGATCCCGAAAGAGCGATAAAAAGCATTGAAGTGCCCGTATCAGTGGAGCCTTCGCTGAGCGAAGTTTTGAGAGAAGCGGGATTGTAACGAGAGTATGTATTTTTTATTAGCTGTCACGAAAATGTGAGAGGCTTGATGAGAATGGAGATGATATATGAAGTACGTTATTTTGGTGCCTGACGGTATGGCGGGGCTTCCACTCGAAGAACTTGACGATATGACCTGCATGGAGGTGGCTAATGCCCCCAACATGGATCTGATCGCGCGCAAAGGTGTTGTGGGTACGGCGAGAAATGTACCCAAAGGGATGACGCCCGCCAGCGATGTTGCCAACCTGTCTATTTTCGGGTACGATCCGCAGAAATATTACTGCGGTCGGGGGCCTCTTGAGGCGGCCAATCTCGGGGTGGAACTCGGTGAGAACGATGTAGCGTTTCGCTTTAATACGGTTACAGTCCATGACGGGAAGATGGTGGATTATTGCGCGGGGCATATATCGACCAAAGAGGTGGCCGTCTTGACCGATCGTTTGTCGACGGAACTCGGAGGAGGGAAGTTCAGTTTTTATCCCGGAACAAGCTACAGGAATCTTATGGTGGCACATTGTGCCGGGCCGGAAGAGGCCGAAAATCTGGCTAAACTTAAATGTGTGCCGCCCCACGATATATCGGATAAGAATATCGCTAAGTATCTTCCGAAAGACCCCGAGATAACAGATCTTATGAAAAGGTCTATCAGCATTTTGGAGGGGAATGACATCAATAAGGTCCGCATAGATCTCGGGCAGAACCCCGCTAACATGATATGGATATGGGGACAGGGCAAAAGGCCTGATATGCCTGTTTTCTCGGACGCTTACAATGTTTCGGGAGGCGTCATATCTGCCGTGGATCTCATAAAGGGAATGGGAAGAGTGCTCGGACTGGATGTTATAGATGTTCCCGGTGCCACCGGGTATTACGATACCGACTATGAAGGAAAGGCGAGTGCGGCGTTAAAGGTGCTCGAGGATAAGGATCTCGTGTATGTCCATGTGGAAGCCCCTGATGAAGCGGGCCATAACGGGGATATCCGGGAAAAGATAAGGGCAATAGAGAATTTTGACCGTAAAATAACCGGTTCTATCATCTCCTCACTGGAGAAAAAAGGCTGTGGGTACAGGGTGATGATGCTTCCCGATCATCCGACGCCCGTGAAATTGAAAACACACACATCCGACCCCGTCCCTTTTGCCATGTTCGGAACGGGAATAGATCCTGATGATGTCACTGTTTTCACGGAAAGATCGGCCAGGTCCGGGAGCATGCTTGGCAAAAAGGGTTCCGATCTTATGAGGATATTTCTCAGGCCAGACTGGTAATGAAACGTTAGCGTCGTGGCTTGATAAACGACAAGGAAAACGATGAGCAGACAAAAAAAAAGAGGGATAATTGTTCAGAAGTTCGGCGGAAGCAGTGTGGCTAACACCGATATGATAAAAAATGTAGCGAAACGGGTAGCGGCCACGAAAAGAAAAGGACATGATGTGGTGGTTGTCGTATCAGCCCTTGGGGACACTACTGACGAACTTCTCGAACTGGCCTCCAAAATATGTAAGCGTCCTCCGGAAAGAGAACTTGATATGCTTCTTTCCACCGGCGAACAGGTGTCAGTGGCTTTACTTGCCATGGCGCTGTATGAAATGGGGTTTCAGGCAAGATCATTCACCGGAGCGCAGGTCGGTATAATTACTGATTCGTCGCATACAAAAGCCAAGATAGTGGATATTTCGACCGATAGGATTAGAAAGACCATATCAAAAGGAAGGATAGCGATAGTGGCGGGATTCCAGGGAATGGACCTTGACCAGGAAATAACGACCCTGGGAAGAGGAGGTTCGGATATGACCGCCGTAGCCCTGGCAAAAGTACTTGATGCCGAACTTTGCGAGATATTTACTGATGTCAAAGGCGTTTATACGGCGGATCCTCGCGTAGTCAAGTCCGCTCGTAAGCTCAGGACGATAAGCTATGAGGAGATGCTCGAACTTGCTTCCATGGGCGCCCAGGTAATGCAAGCCAGGAGTATGGAAGTTGCCGGCAAATTTAACGTTCCCATGCACATAAGGTCGAGCATTTCACTTGAAGAGGGAACAATTGTGACCAAGGAGGTCAAAGATATGGAAGATGTTCTGGTAAGAGGCGTGACGGCCAATAAAGACGAGGCAAAAATAACCGTATGTGATGTTCCTGACAAGCCCGGGGAAGCTAGCAGGCTTTTTCAGATGCTGGCGGATTCCGATGTTAACGTAGACATGATAGTTCAGAACATTTCGAGGACAGGTTCGACGGACATATCCTTTACTGTCGGTAAAAAAGACCTTTTACGGACCGAGGGCTTGATGAAGGGCATCGCGCGGAAGATAGGGGCCAAAGGCATTAAGGTGAAGAGGGATATCGCTAAACTGTCTGTTGTCGGGATAGGGATGAGAAGCCATTCAGGTGTCGCGGCCAAAATGTTCAGGGCCCTGGCGGCAAAGAAGATAAACATAGACATGATATCCACAAGCGAGATAAAAATTTCATGCGTTATTTCGGAAAAAAATGCTGACAAAGCTGTGAGGGCTCTGCACAAGGCTTTTGGGCTTGATGCGATAAAAGTTAAAAAATAATCGGGGGGAGGCTCACGAACCTTCCAGGACAAAAGAGGTTTATGATATGAAAAAGAAAAAAAAAGTAGCTATTTACGACACGACACTTAGAGACGGTTCGCAGGCGGAAGGAGTTTCTTTTACCGTTAAGGACAAGTTAAGGATAGCTCGTAAGCTGGATGATCTGGGGGTCGACTTCATAGAAGGCGGATGGCCGGGGTCAAATCCCAAAGACAACGAATTTTTCGCTTTAGCTAAAAAAGAGCTTAAACTGAAAAACTCGAAACTTACCGCTTTCGGCAGCACAAGACGGTCGGGGGTCTCTAGCGCTAAAGATCAGGTGCTTGGCAGACTTTTGAAGGCTGAAACGGGTTATGTTACTATTTTCGGTAAAAGCTGGGACCTTCACGTGAAGAGGGTATTGAAGACGTCTCTTGCGGATAACCTGGATATGGTGGAGTCTTCCGTAAAGTTTCTTGTCAAAAAGGGCAGAAAGGTCTTTTTTGATGCCGAACATTTTTTCGACGGATACAGGGAAAATCCCGGATATGCTGTCGATACCCTGGAAGCTGCGGCTTCAGGTGGAGCTGAGATGGTGGTTTTGTGTGATACCAACGGCGGGAGCCTCACCAGCCAGATATTCGAGATAGTTGAAGATGTCCGGTCTAAACTGAAATTGCCTATCGGCATACATGTACATAACGATGCCGAGATGGCCGTGGCAAATTCAGTAGCGGCTGTACAGGCGGGTTGTGTCCAGGTGCAGGGTACATTTAACGGCTACGGGGAACGATGCGGTAACGCCAATCTTGTCTCAATTATTCCCGCCCTAAAATACAAGCTTGGGATGGACTGCCTTTCGGAATTCGCTTTCAGAGAACTTACGGAAGCTTCCATGTACATAGCCGAAATAGCTAATGTAAAACAATCCAATTCGCAGCCATATGTCGGGAAAAGCGCTTTCGCGCATAAGGCCGGAGTGCACGTTAACGCTATGCTGAAAGATACCAGGACTTATGAGCATCTTGACCCGTCGAGGGTAGGCAATAAAAGGAGGATGCTTATATCCGAGCTGTCAGGGAGATCTAGCATCATGGATAAGGCAGGGGAGATGGGAATAAAGATAAGTTCTTCACCGTCGACCGCCGCCAAGATACTAGACCATGTTCAGGATCTCGAGAATAAGGGATATCAGTTTGAACTGGCCGAAGCTTCGTTGCTTCTTTTAATGAAAAGAGCCGCAGACCATGTAAAAAAACATTTTGAACTTAAAGATTTCAGGGTGATAATCGAAAGCCGGTCGGGCGGGGAGATAGTTTCCGAAGCTACAGTAAAGTTGAAAGTCGGGGAAGAGCTGAGGCATACCGTTTCTCTGGGAGACGGCCCCGTACATGCTATGGACCAGGCAATAAGAAAATCGCTTATTGAGTTCTATCCTTCACTCAGCGAGATGAGGCTTTCCGATTTCAGGGTCAGAGTCCTTGACGAAAAATCAGGCACGGCGGCCAGCGTCAGGGTGCTTATTCAGTCAGAAGACGGGTCCGATTCATGGTGGACCGTAGGAGTCTCCGAAAACATCATAGAGGCAAGCTGGATGGCTCTGAAGGATTCCATTGAGTACAAATTCGTTAAGGATGAGTCCGAGAAGAGAAAATGAAAGATCTG
>CAYMBK010000147.1:0-6434 GCA_964388645.1 uncultured Planctomycetia bacterium
TCCGGGAACGCCTTCAACCTGAACGCCAGCCAAAAAGTGAAATTATCCTCGAAGATATTACTGCCATCGACATTATATACCATATCAACAGCCCAGCAATGCAAGTCTCTTGTTACGGTCAGCTGCTGTTCCTCTATATCGTTTTTCTCAAGATCGAACCTTTCATAGAGCCCCACGCTCCACTTTGGATTTATCACCCAGCTGGTATCAAGAGTAATATGATTGCGTGAATTATCGGGCCTTTTTTCGTAGCGGTACCCCAGCGCCGCCTGGAAATTCTTCCAGGGCTGCACAATAGCCTCAATGCTGTTGGTCTTTATGGAGAAATTCTCGGTTTCTACTTCCAGCCGGTTGTCGAAATACAGCCAGCTGTAAGGCTTCACTTCAAGCTCTGAATAAAGCACTTTAAACCGCGGGCCGCCTTCTTTTTCCCTGAATGAATAATCGGTGCTGATTATGCTCCTTATGAGGTCAACGGAAGCCATCGAGCCGGGAAGGCCTCTTTTCGTCTGCAATTTGTTCTCGAAGGAAAACAACATGCCGTTAAGATGTTCAAGGGCGTCTATCTCATCCATCTGGTAGAAACTCTCTTTACTCATGCTCGGCCTGTAAGTGTAATAATACCTTGCCCTCGGCGCTACTATGTGCCTTAACCCGTGTATATCCAAGCCGAAATTATCGATATCAACGTCAAACACCCGGTTGAACCTCACAAAGGTATCCACTCCTCCTCCAAAGGTCCCTCTCACCGCGGCCTGGCTCTGATCTTTGGTCCGGCTATATACCGTTCCCTGTAAAGTCCCGTAAGGCACAATGCTCACGGGGCCTATCCCCGTAGCGTAAGATATCTTCTGATAAGTATCGGCTCTGCCGACCTTCTCGGGCGGAGACGAAAGAAAAGCGTATTCTTTCTCAAAATAAGTGAATGAAGATGCTGACCCGTAATACACCGGCGTATCCCAAAGCCTCTGGTCAAAGATATCAAGTTTTACCTCAGGAAGGCGCTGGGTAACGGTATAAAAATCGTTAAACCTTTTTTGGGCCTCCAGCGCGAATGAGTAGTTGGGCATCGTGTTGATAACAGAGATGTAATTGGGCGGAACCGGGTTGTTTTCTTCATACTCGTTGTAGAAATAATCTTTCAGCACATGCTCATCGCTGAGCTTGTTGAACTCCATTATCCCTACCGTTCTCTCATCAAAATTCAGCCGGTGTTTCCATTGAATGCGTCTGCGCCATCTTTGCTCGGTACCCTCGTCGCGGAATTCAGAAGGATCATACGTCCCGAAACCGTTCTGATCTATAAAGTATCCCCTCAAGAGCCCTTTTCCAAGCCCCTCTATGCCGGTATCGTCAAGATCGTAATAAAGGTTGCCACCGAACGCGAAACCTTTTTTTGTCCTATAATCGGAAACTATATCTACTTTGGTGTTCCCCTTTACGTGAAAACGCCACGAGGAAAGAAGAAAATACCCCCAATCGCTTGTAAGCCCCGGAACGAACTGCACCTTTGCCTTCATCTCTATATTGGGCTGGTAATAATAAGGGACCCACAGCACCGGAGTTTTGCCTATGTAGTAAACAACGTTCTTCGCGATTATCTTGTCGTTCGGAAAAACCCTTATCTCCTTTGCTTTCAGATGATAATGAGGTTCGTCCTCATCACATGTGGTAATATAGCCGTTTTTCAGGACATATTCGTTCGGACCGACCTTCCCGGTCTCTCCGGCCGTCGCGAACCAGGGGAATGCTTTAAGATCCGCGCCGACTATCTCGCCTTCCTTGTTAGCCAGGTCATACCGTATATGTTCTCCCTCCAACACGCCTCTGGGATGTTCAATGCGGACATTTCCCTCACAAAGAGCTATTCTCGTTTTGGTGTTAATGGTTATTTTGTCGCATTTAAGGACGGTGTCACCGTATTGTATTGAAACATTACCTTCCGCTGATATCTGCCCCTCTTCCTGGAGGTACTCCACTTTGTCTCCGTCAACAATAATAGAGTGTCCCGCGGCGGCCAAAAGATCTGTTTCGGGATCTTCTCTTCTTGCCGGGTAAACTTCCGGATCTTTAGCCTCGGCGTCCGTATGTACGACATCGGCTTCCGACTCTTCAGCAACAACAATATTATCGGGTATAGGCTTATCAGACTTAACCGCCTGTTCTTGGACCTGTGGTTTTATTTCGTCTTTCTTTTTAAGTGTCTGAGCTTCTCTCTCAGCGGCTTTTTCGGCTTCTTTTTGGGCTAATTCCTCCCTTTTTCTCTCCTTTTCAAGCTTTTTCTGGGATATTGCCTCTTTTTTCTTTCGCAGCTTTAGCTCTTTCAGTTCAGCCTGATATTTGGTCCATCTTTCTTCGGCGGTGTCCAGATATTCCAAAAACGCCTTCACCGAAATACTATCGGGATCTATCCTCAAAGCTCGTTCCGCGTAAGCTCTGGCCTTTCTATAATTCCTATTGCCTCTTTCTGTACGGGCTTTTTCCAGGATACTTGAGATCTGAAGATTTCGCTTTTGCGAGCTAGAGAAATCACCTGCTTCATCACGCCCGGCAACTTCGGCCTCTGCGCCGCGCACGGGAATGACAACCCCGCTAAATACGAGGCCTACACAAAGCGAAATGATCCATGCTCTTTCAATGTTTTTGGATAGACCTGAACTTCTCATCACCGCTTCCTTCTGTTTTTAACGGTTTGCAGTATACCACTTCGTAAAATAAAAATCTACCCCGCTTCGCGTATGATCTCGGAAGCGCTCTGCCTCATGCGGAGCAAACCTTATTCCTGCCGCGGCGTTTTGCTTTGTAAAGCGCCGTATCAGCTTTTTCTATGAGGGTTTCTATTTTGGACGCGTCTTCCGGATATGTCGATATCCCGACGCTCACGCTCATGTTGAACTCTTCGTCAAAAGCCCTTATAGCGGCTTCCTCTACCGACCTTCGTACACGTTCTCCCACCGACATGGCAAGTTCTTTTGTGGTTTCCGGAAGCACAATACAGAACTCCTCTCCACCATACCGCGCTATCATATCAACTTCCCTGACAGAGGTTTTCAGGCGTCCGGCGATCTTCCTGAGAACAGCGTCGCCCACAAGATGCCCGTACCTGTCGTTGCAATTCTTAAAGTGGTCCACGTCCACCATCCCGACAGAAAAAGTCAGCCCAAGCCTTTTTGCACGGTCTATTTCCTCTTCAAGACGCTCCATCAAATGCCTTCTCAGAAAAACATCGGTCAAGCCGTCTGTTATCGAGAGCCCCTGAACTTTTTCGTACAGCTGTACTTTTCTGAACTCCAGGGCTATCTGAGGTATCAGTATCCTGAACCGCCCGTACATGGATCTTTGTACTCCTTCGGCCGCAAGAAGAGCCGAGATTTCGCCTTCCGTACTTATGGTAAACATCATGAAAGTATCCGAATTTATGTTCATTTCCTCAAAAAACTCCGGTGATTCTTCCCGGGTGATGAAAAAAGAGTTCATGCCGTGTTCCACACAATACGTTAATAGTTTTGCGCAATCAATGCCGCTTTCATCCTTGGAAGAGGCTTCACCTTCACCAACGGCCTTTGATATACTTCTTGCGCAATCCGACCCGGAACAGACAAAAAGGTGAGCGTCAGTCAAACTGAAGTTTTCTTCAAGAAAATCGAACAGCGATCCCAGCAAGTCCTCAAAAGTAAGGGCCGGGGCGAGTTTCTTTGTTATTTCGTAAAGCCTTGATATGCGGGAGAGCTCCGTCTCTATCTTTCGCCCTCTTTTGTCTATGGCCTCAAGCTCCGACACCAGGCTATTATACTTTCGCTTAGCCGCTCCGGTCTCTTCTTTATATGACTCCGAAAACATCCCGTGAAGGCCCAGCGTCAAATAACTTACCGATCCCACCAATACAAAAAGAGACATGAAAACAGCTATATCCAGAGGGTTAAGGACCCCTAGTGTCGCGTAAAAAACAAAGAAGGTAAAGTTCATCAGGGTCATGGCCAGCGACTGCCGCAAAGAAAGTACAAACGGCATAAAAACATAAACCACGGGAAGGATAAAAAGAAAGATGTACTCATCTCCGCGAGGCAGCCTGTAAGCAAACCAGCTGGCTGAGAGTAGAGCGATATCCATCGCGAAAAGCGCGAAAGGCCTCATTTTGAGCATACTCTGTTCTTACCTTTCTTTTTTGCCCGGTAAAGCGCCCGGTCTGCCTCGGCTATAATATCGTGTTTAAGCTTAGCATCTTCCGGAAAAACACTTACACCTATGGACACTGTTACTGAACAACTCTTTCTTCGTATCGTCACCGGTGTATTCTGAACTTCGGCTCTTATCTCTTCGGCCAATGCCAACGCGGACTGCCTGTCCGTGTTAAGGATAAGCAACGCGAACTCCTCACCTCCGTACCTGGCCACCGTATCTCCCGCGGAAACCTTGCCTTTGAGCATTTCTCCTATAGTATGCAGGATGATATCCCCGGGCATGTGGCCGTAATCATCGTTAAAAGCCTTGAAATCATCAATATCAAGCATAAGGAGCGCGAAAGTATGCCCGCTTCTCAAAGCCCTGTTCACCTCCGCTTCAAGCCGTTCCATGAAATAACGATGCACGTAAAGGCCGGTCAAACTGTCCTTTATTGCCAGGTCTTCGGTTCGCCGGTACAGCCCCGCGTTCTCCATGGCCACAGCCGCCAGATCTCCCACGATGTCCAATATCCTCAGCTCGTGAGAAGTGAACACATCTTCTTTGGGAGAATCTACCCGCAAAACACCCAATACTTTACCCTCTATCACAAGAGGTTTTACCATAAGCGAAACAGCGTCGTCCCTTTCTTCCTTGCCTTTTACCGAGAATCTGAAATCTTCCTTCACATCCCTGACCAGCAGGCTTTTGGTGTTTTTCACGGCCCAGCTGTCAAAAATGCCGCCTTTTTTACTTTCAAAAACCTTCCTCCCCGCTCCTTTCAATGTAAATGAGAGATTAAGCCCTCCCGTTTCTTCGTTCACCGTAAAAAGGAGGACTCTGTTGTCTTTACCGAAAATATCGAAAGTCTCGCGCGCTACTGTACTTAATATGTCATCCTCATTAAGCGTAAAGCCTATTTTATCCGCTACGCTTTTAAGCTTTAAAAGCCCGTCTATTTTCTTTCCCATAGCCGCAACTTCCATCTCACGATTTTTCATATGATCGCTTATCAGATTGCTGTCTTCTGATATCTTCTCCATAAGAACTTTGTGTTCCTGCCGGGTGCGATGATGCTTTCTGTTGAGATTATACCCTTCGAGAATGAACGCGAAAAAAACAACTATCAAGGCTATGTAATACTGTGAATCGGTAGAGGTTAAGGGGCGGTGCAGGAATATCATGGCAACAAGAAAAGAAATGAGCCCTGCACCGACTCCCAGATTGCTCCACAGGAACATCAGTACGGCTCCGGAGAGTATAACGGCGCTCAAAATTATGAACTCCACATGCTGTACCCGGCCGGAAAGATCAGCCCCCACAGAATTGATATTCCAGAGGATGATCAGGAAAATCGTCAGAAAAAAACCTACCAGGATATTCTTCCTGGCGGATGGTGTGGTCAAATTGGCCATAAAAGCCTAAACAATGGTTTTTTCGGTAGCTTTATCAAAAAAATGCGCCTTGCTCATATCAAAAACAACGTCCATGTCCAGATTGATCTGAGGATTAGCGTCTCCCGGAACCCTTGCCACAAGAACATGTTTACCCGTGTTAAGATGTATGTAAACTTCCGAACCAAGATTTTCCACGACCTCACAGGTCATTGTGACGATGTTTTCGGGAGGAACCTCGGAAACAAAAAGTTTGTCATATATATCCTCGCTTCTTATTCCCATTAGAAGCCGCTTATCCGTATAAGGATCGAGCACATCCAACATGCCGTCTACTATCTTTGCCCTGAAATTCCCTTCATCGAAATAAAGCTTTCTCTCTTTTTTGATTATTTTCCCTTCCAGGAAATTCATCGGGGGAGATCCTATAAAGCTTGCTACGAATTTATTGGCGGGTTTATTGTATACCGCGCCGGGAGTGTCTATCTGGTGTACAATACCGTCTTTCATGACCACTATCCTATCCCCCAGGGTCATAGCTTCGGTTTGATCATGTGTTACATAGATCATTGTCGATTGAAGCCGGATATGTAATCTGCGCAATTCGGTGCGCATCTGCATCCTTAGCTTGGCGTCAAGGTTGCTCAGAGGTTCATCAAAGAGAAAAACCAGTGGTTTACGCACAATTGCCCTGCCTACCGCGACACGTTGCTTCTGCCCTCCGGAAAGTTCCCGCGGTTTCCGTTTAAAAAGCGTCTCAAGATCGAGAATACTCGCGGCTTCTCTGACTCTGGTATCGATCTCGTCTTGCGGGTATTTTTTGAGCTTCAGGCCGAAAGCCATGTTCTCATAAACCGTCATATGAGGATACAGCGCGTA
>CAYMBK010000148.1:0-4927 GCA_964388645.1 uncultured Planctomycetia bacterium
GGTGGAGCTGAGGGGGCTCGAACCCCTGACCTCATGCATGCCATGCACGCGCTCTTCCAGCTGAGCTACAGCCCCGAGAGGTTACTTACGGAAAATAGATATTATCACTCGATAATGGTGATGTCAATTGTTTTTGGACTCAGTCCCGCCGATCTTCTGATTTTTATGTTGACAAACAGGAACAATGAAAATATACTCTCCTAAGTTGAAAATGCCGGATGAACTCGATTTACGGCTTTTATGGCGAAGGATGGTTTTTTGCTCTGTTTTTTTTAAACCATCCCGGGTACGAGAACAAAAAATGGAGGCTACAATGAGAGAGATTATCAGGGAGGCGTTCGGACCTCATCTCATGATGGATCTGAGGGAATGTGACAAGGAAAAGTTAAGCGATTACAATCGCGTTTTTGATATCCTGAACGAACTCCCCGGTAAGATCGGCATGACAAAGATAACCCAGCCCTATGTGTTCCCGTATTCAGGGCTTGTTCCCGAAGATAAAGGGATAACGGGAACGGTCATAATCGCGGAAAGCCACATATCAATACACACTTTTCAGGAAAAAGACTACTGTTTTGTGGATGTGTTCTCCTGCAAGGATTTCGATGTGGAACTTGCCGCTAAATGCCTTGTGGAAGCGTTTGATTCTAAGGATTTTGACAAATATGTAGTGAACAGAGGAAGGAATTTCGTGCGGCATAAGGATCTTGAGAAAGTTATGGCGCGTTAGGCGTTGTTTTTTACAGGGGTATGCCCATGGATAGAAAAGTTTTTTTACCGGACATGGGCGGGCAGTTCTCATGCAGAGAAAACGCGGAGATAGCTGTTTTGCCGGTTCCTTACGACGGAACGAGCACATGGATCAAAGGGGCCGATAAGGGCCCCTTTGCTCTTTTGGACGCCTCTTCGGAGCTTGAACTTTATGATGTCGAAACCTGCGGAGAGGTTTATAGGAACGGGATATTTACCCACGACCCCTTGGAGGTCGGCGGCATCAAGCCGGAAGAGATGGTCCGGAAGGTAAGATCCGCGGTAGCAGGACTTATAGACGAGAAAAAATTCGTGGTCACTCTCGGCGGAGAGCATTCCGTAAGCATAGGGGCGGTCATGGCCCATGCTGAAAAATTCGATGATATGTGCGTGCTTCAGTTAGACGCGCACGCTGACCTGAGGAAAGAGTATAAGGGAAGCATTTATAACCACGCTTGCGTTATGGCCAGGGTAAAAGAAATATGCCCTTTCGTTCAGGCGGGGGTAAGAAGTATGAGTGCCGAAGAAGCCGCGGAGATGTCCCGGGAAGATGTTTTTTTCGCCCACGAGATAAAAAATACTTCCGATTGGATAGCCCGGGTCGTGAAAAGACTGGGCCTCAACGTATATGTATCAATAGATCTTGACGTGTTCGACCCGGCATTTGTGCCGGCTACCGGGACGCCCCAACCCGGAGGCTTGGACTGGTACCAGGTAACTTCTCTTCTCAGGCAGGTTTGCGAGAACAAGAACGTAGTGGGGTTTGATATCGTAGAACTTTGCCCTAACGCGTCGGAACGGTCTTCGGATATGCTGGCGGCGTCGCTGGTGTACAGGTTCTTGAACTATATTTTTATGAAATAAGCGGCATTGCCGCGCGGAGGCTATGGAACATTATAAAGCTGCCGACATAGAAAGAAAATGGCAAAAAAAATGGCTTGAAGAAGGCCTTTTTAAAGCTGACACAGAAAACATCCGGGATAAATATTATTGTCTTATGATGTTCCCTTATCCTTCAGCGGCTCTTCATGTGGGGCACGGGAGGAACTACATAATAGGGGACGTTGTAGCGCGTTATAAGATGATGAGAGGGCTCAACGTGCTTACTCCGATGGGGTGGGACGCTTTTGGCCTTCCTGCTGAGAATGCCGCGATAAAGAACGGGATACACCCCCGCATTTCTACGATAGCCAACATAAAAATGATGAAAAAACAGATGGATTCGTGGGGTGTGGGGTACGATTGGGACAGGGAAGTCACCTCATGCGCGAGTGATTATTATAAATGGACGCAATGGATATTCCTGAAAATGTACGAGAAAGGGCTTGCGTACAGGAAAAAAGCTTTTGTCAACTGGTGCCCCTCCTGTAATACGGTGCTCGCTAACGAGCAGGTGGTCGAAGGGGAGTGTGAAAGATGTTCTTCCGCTGTTCAGCAGAAAGAGCTGGAACAGTGGTTTTTTAAGATAACGGACTACGCGCAAAGGCTTCTTGACGATATTTCCAAACTAGATGAGTGGCCGGAAAAAGTAAAGGCCATGCAGAGCAATTGGATAGGCCGTTCGGAGGGCGTGAACATAGACTTCCCGCTTGAGGGGTCAGACGATGTGCTTACATGCTTTACTACAAGGGCCGACACTATATACGGTTGTACTTACATGGTGATCGCGGCGGAACATCCTATGCTGGAAAAACTCATCGAAAATGTCCCCGGAAAAAAAGAAATGATGGCTTTTGTTGAGAAGGTGCGGGGAATGTCGAAGATAAGCCGCACGCGTGAGGAGACCGACAAGAACGGTATTTTTACCGGGCGTTATGTCATAAACAAAATAAACGGCAGAAAGATACCGTTATGGATATCGGATTATGTCCTTATGGAATATGGCACAGGGGCCGTTATGGCCGTGCCCGCGCACGATGGCCGCGATTTTGATTTTGCCAGGAAGTACGGCCTTCCGGTAGAAGTGGTTGTCAAGGGGCCGGACAATCCGGTTTCGGATCCGGCCGAGGCGTACGAAGGCGATGGAGAACTTATCAACTCGGAAGGGTTCACCGGGATGAAAAACGCCGAAGGGGCGTCGGCTATAGCTGATCATATGGAAACATCAGGTATAGGTAAAAGAACCGTACATTTCCGTCTCAGGGACTGGCTTATCTCCCGGCAAAGATATTGGGGGGCGCCTATCCCGGTCGTATTCTGCGAAAAATGCGGCGTTCAGCCCGTTCCGGAAAAAGATCTTCCGGTGATCCTACCCGAAAATGTCGAGTTTAGGCCCACCGGAGAGTCGCCGCTCAAGGGGTGCGAAGAGTTCGTCAGAACAAAATGCCCCGTCTGCGGAGGTGACGCCGCCCGGGAAATAGATACCATGGATACTTTCGTGGATTCGAGCTGGTATTTTCTGAGATATATCTCCCCGCGCCTTGAAGATAAACCCTTTGAAAAAAAGGATGTCGACGGGTGGCTGCCTGTAGACCAGTATATAGGCGGGGTAGAGCACGCCATATTGCATCTGTTATATTCCAGGTTCATAACCAAGGTCCTTTTCGATCTCGGGCTTATAGGTTTTGATGAGCCGTTCAAGCGCCTTTTTACACAGGGAATGATAATAAAGGACGGGGCTAAGATGTCAAAGTCAAAAGGCAATGTCGTAAGCCCCGATGGCCTTATAGAAAAATACGGCGCCGACACGGTGAGGTTGTATACGCTTTTTATAGGCCCTCCGGAAAAGGACGCGGAATGGTCTGACCGCGGGGTTGAAGGGGCCTACAGGTTCCTGAGAAGGGTATGGAACCTTCTTGACATCCTCGGGGACGCTCCGTCCGACGTGAAAAGCGAAGAGTCGGAGAAACAGCTTTTGATGAAGCTTCACAAGACAATAAAAAAGGTAACCGGGGATATAGACGGTGAATTTCACTTTAACACGGCAATAAGCGCCGTTATGGAATTGGTAAACCATATTTATGCGGGAATAAGCGACAAAGGCAGAGATTGTTATTCGCGGCGGTGCGTTAGAGAAGTCGTCTCCGCGACTGTTCTTCTTATAGCCCCTTTCGTTCCGCATTTGGCCGAGGAGGTCAACGAGAAGCTGGGTAACGACAAAAGCGTTTTCGCGGCGCGGTGGCCTGTATATCGCGAGGATATGCTTTCTTCGGATGTTTCCGTTATTCCCGTGCAGGTGAACGGCAAATTGAGGTCCACTATTGAGGTGTCCAGGGGATCGGAGGATGACGCGGTCAAAAAGATAGCTCTCAGCGATGAGAAGATAAAGATAGCCGTTGCCGGCAGAGCCGTTAAGAAATGGATAATACTTCAGGATAGGCTTATAAACATAGTGGTCTGACTTATAAAATGCGGAATAGATCCCATTCTTTTTTTTCCCTAGCGTGCGTTCTTGTCTTTTCAGTGTTTTATTTTTCCGAGTGTATGGCGAACGTTCCCGAAAACCGGACTCCGGCGGAAAGGTCAGGGAGCTACCGCGCCGGGATAGGCATCGAGGTCGTAGAAAAGGTCGTTTTGCCCAAGGGGTATCATGAAGGCCTCTATCATGACGGCCGGAACATTTGGGTGAACAACGGCACGAACATAAACACATGGGTGATCTCTCCCGAAGGGGAGGTTTTAGAGGAGATAATCCCTCCGGGAACTTTCACCGAAGGGATAGCCGATTCTGATGTTCCCGGTAAATTCTGGGTGACCGACTGGGATACAAAAATGCTTTACAGAGTGAGCGTGGTATCCGGGAAGATGGAACCCGAGAAAGAGATCTTTCTGGGCCCGGCTTTTCCTGCGGGAGTGGCGCGGGCAGGAGAGACGCTGTATGTTATAACCTGGACAAGAGGCCTTGGAACGAGATATCATCTGCTGCAATTGGACAAAAACGGTAACATCCTTCACCGTACGCGTATAAAAGGCATTTTCGAACCGTCACAGATAGCCTGGGACGGAAGGTACCTGTGGATAACCAGCTGGTATAACAGAAGAATATATCAGCTGGACCCTGTGGACCTCAGTATCCTGGGGCATTTTGTTTCTCCGGCCAAAGAAACCACCGGAATCGCCTGGGACGGTGAATTCTTCTGGATAACAGGAACATACGATGACCTGTATAAGGTCAGAATAGATATCTAAAACGCTTTACCGAAAAGAAACCCGCCGCCGACTTGCGGCGGTGACGGGG
>CAYMBK010000149.1:0-7478 GCA_964388645.1 uncultured Planctomycetia bacterium
GGCGTTTTCCGGAGACATTACTCTTATCTGAACGTGCAATGACCTCATCAACTCTTCCTCCAGGCCGTACTCCCCTTCAAAGCCTTTCGGCGCCCTTATCTGCCGTATAAATGCCTTCTCTTCGGCCGAAAGGTCGTTTAGAAGATCTCCTCCGGTTAACAATGTTTCCGATTCCTGTATAAAATCATCCCAGTACCCGAACTTCAGGGCCGTAAAAACAAGCCGTATCTGAAAACTATAGGGCATCAGCCCGGCCCTGTCATGATGCTGCATATCCTTGGTAACTTCCCTGAGGCGCCTGTAAGTTTTGTCGGCCATCTCATGCATTTCCAGTCCATGATACCTGGAAAGAAGGCTGTAATTAAGCCAAAAAAGTTTATGCAGCTCCGACCGTCTGGTTCTAAAATCCATCCCCGAACGCTCAAGCCTTGCCTGAACCAAGGATATCTCCTGTTCCTCTTTGAGTATTTCCTCGATCGCATTCGTGTTCGCGACTACAAAATCCGACTTCATGGCCCTATACAACCGTTTTCTGATCTCGCCCGGTTTAATAAGTCCTGAAGGAGCTTCTTCCAAAAAATGGAGATTGAAGTCGTCTACCTTTTTCTGTATAGTTTCAAGGTCATTACCTGAAGATTCCAATGTCGTGTGCTTATCCAAAAAGCTTTGCCCGAGACTGAGCATGAAAGCTAACTCACGCATATGGCTGTCATTCGTCAAATCAAGATCATCCAGATATTTTTTCGAAAAATAAAAAACATGCCTTCCTCTTCCTATCTGCAGGGGCCTGACAACATTTTTATCCGGAAATGAAAAAAGCATCGCGGTATCCAGCCCAAGCTCCACTACAGAAGCCTTTTCCATAAACCTCTGCCTTATGTTTTCCGTGCCCGGCAATAAACTTCCCCATAACGCCAGAGCTTTGCTCACTTTGTCGGCGTTCTCCGTCCATGTTCTTCTTTTCGGTATCGTTTCTCCATAATTCGTCATTATCGATCTCATAAATAAAGCTTTCTGCCCCTCGTAAATAAGTCCTTTAGGATACAGGTGGACAATGCTGTGCCCGGCAACATGATACGAAACGCCCTGCTTTGTCAATGCCAATTGATCCGCGCCCCGCGTTTTCATGAATTCAGTGAAAAGATGCTTCAGCGCCCAGGAAATTCCCTCCCGGAGTTTCTCTCGTTTTCCGGTAAAATCCTTTAGGAGCCCCTCCATTTCTTCGCGCTTACTCTCAAGCCTCTGTAAAACCCCCGGGGGAACCCCTTTCTCCTCAAGAGCATAAAGAGAATAGTATCTTTCCCCTATCACAAGAGCATTCTCTTCCATCGAGTATATCGCTTGCGCTGTTCTTGCGTTTTCTTGTATCTCCGGAACATGTTCGACGATGGCATTCACTATAATATCCGGGACCTTCCACCGCAAAAGATCTGGAAAAGAGAATTTTCGCCCCCTCGCCTCAAAAACCTCCTCGCCTTTATGCTCTTCTCCGCGTTCGGCCTCCGTCGTATATTCCGGATCCTCCGGGAAAAATCCCCTTTTCACACTCTCGTCAAAAAGCTCCAGTACGGTTTTCTGCATTTCGTTAAGATGCCCGGGCGTACTCGTCAGAAAAAAGAACATAACACCATAAGGCGAAATAGACCTGTCTTGTGTTTTTTCCCCGCTTTTAACAGCCATGAACGCTTTTTTGATCTCGGGGCTACCCTTGGCTATTTTTTCCCTGAGCACATGGATGCCTTCTTCACTATGTATCTTTCCGCATAGAGCTATGAATCCATCCGTATTGTCGAAATCCTGTCGGAGGCGGGAAAACAGGACCCTCAACAAGGATCCGTAAAAAGACTCGAACGTGCCGTCTTCTTCCGACAACATACGGGATAAAGAACCGGATTCCTTCAGAAGATTGACATACACCATAAGGGCGTCACCGCCGAGCATGCCTTCCCCCAATTCACATGTTACCATCACATCCTCAAGGTCCACTGGGATAGCGATCCTGCCAAAAAGCCCGTCTTTATTCTCTTCCGGAAGAAAGTACCTTAAAAGAAGAACCTCCTTCATCGGGCCATGTTCTCTCACATACGGCAGGCAAAAAGTATTTTCATCCTTATACATTTCTCTCCACTTGAATTTCGAATCATGGAAAAACCCGATACCAGACAAATGTCTCTCAATAAGGGTAATAAGGTTTTCCGCGCTTATCGATTCTTTATATTTTGTCATTACTTGCGCTATAAGGCGTGAAAGATACAAAAACACCACATCGTCCCTGAACGCGGACGTGTCGGTATTCACAAGCGGCACATCTGTAAGATCGCTTTCTATAACAAACTCTCCATCTTCCTGCCTGACTATTACCGGCATTTTCCAGAAACGGGAAGACGCGGCAATTTCGCTAGGAGACATCCGCCCCTTAGACAACATATCTTGAGCAAAAATCCCCATATCTCCTGTCACGATAAACATGATCAAGATCAGGCTAATGACTTTTACACATATCTTCCAATAGTACACCGAACTCTCCCCGGTAACACATTAACTTGAATTAAACGTTCCAGCCAGGCCACTTCCGGCATTTCCAGGTACACAAAACGCCTATATTATAATACAAAAAAGTTAGTTATGGCAACAAAAATCTTTTTTCCCGTTGTTATTCGGCTCCGCCCAGCTCTGCCATTACGAAAGAGGCCTTACGGGCAGATCTTCTTACAAGTAGGCGTCATTTCAGGTGCTACCCTTACACAGTGGCATCGTTTCAAGTTAGGCATCTTTACAAAGTGACGTCGTTACGCGGAGGATTCAAAGACCCCAACGAAGTGATCTTAACTAAAATCAGGCCCAAGTATAGAACTTGCATTTCTATTGGGATCGCTTCACCCTGTTTCTGTCAGAGTTCGCGACGGGGGCAAAAGTTCCGCCGGGTCCTCGATGACGGCCAAAGGGACGCGGAGTTTCTGAGAATAGCTGAGGTGTTACCACGGACCCTACATCGGCTGCGGAAAAGACCATGCGCAAAAAAAGGTTCTCAATAACGGCATTTGCCTGTAGAATAACATAAAGCGATCATGTTTAAGTGAACTACGCGGACTGCATGGTAAAAACAAAACAGTAAGGAGACTCCTCGTGAGTGATTTTCTTTTTGATGCGATAATCTTCGATATGGACGGGGTAATAACAAAAACAGCCCTTGTACACGCGCATGCGTGGAAAAAAACCTTCGATGAATATCTAAACAAACACGCTGAGCGGACAGGCGGACAATTCAGGGAGTTTACCCACAATAAAGATTACCTGCCTTATGTCGACGGTAAACCCCGCTACGAAGGCGTCAAAAGTTTTCTTGCCTCCAGGGGCATCTCCCTGCCTTACGGAGAGAAGTCCGATCCGCCTGACCGTGAGACCGTTTGCGGGCTAGGTAACAGAAAAAATCATCTTTTCCGTGAAACCCTCGAAGAAGACGGCGTGGAAAGATATGAGCCCATGGTAAAGTTCATTGAAGAGGTTAAGTCCCACGGGGTCAAGATAGGGGTCGCCTCTTCTTCAAAGAATTGCGAACTTATCCTCGGGAAAGCCGGCCTTCTTGATATTTTCGAAAGCAGGGTGGACGGCGTGGTCTCAGAACAGCTCGGCCTTGAGGGAAAACCCGAACCGGACATATTTATCGAAGCAGCGAAAAGGCTGGGAGCGGAACCCGTAAAGACCATAGTGTTAGAGGACGCTGTCTCCGGCGTATCGGCGGGAAGAAACGGCGGGTTCGGGCTTGTGCTCGGCGTGGCCAGAGAAAACAACGTGGATGAACTCCTTGCCGGAGGAGCCGATATAGTCATGCAGGACCTTTCTATCATGAAAATAGGATGGCTTCAAAAATGGTTTCTCAAAGAACCCCATCACATCTTCTCTGAATGGTCTGAAATTTCCGAACCTTCCAGCACTCAACTTTGGGAGCTGAGAGAAGACATTCCTATTTTCCTCAACCCCTGCTATCTTCGTACCGGCAGAGAGGTCTTTGACAAAAACCGTACCATTTTCTTTCTTGATTATGACGGAACACTCACCCCCATAGTAGACCGTCCGCAGGATGCTGTTGTTTCTCCCGAGATGAAAAAAACAGTGGAAAGACTTGCTCAAAAATGCCGGGTTTGCATTGTAAGCGGAAGATACAGAGAAGATGTCCAAGGCCTTTTGGGTATAAAGGACCTTCTTTACGCCGGCAGTCACGGCTTCGATATCAAAGGACGCGGGGTAATGATGATACATCCCGGAGCCGAAAAGGCTCTGCCGGACGTGGAACTGTGCATCCAAAAACTAGAAACCAGCCTTGCCGGCATAGAAGGACTGCTGATAGAAAAGAAAAAGTTCAGCGTGGCGGTTCACTACCGCCTGGTAGATGAAAAATCGCATCTCTCTCGCATTGAAAAGGAGGTCTCCGATGCCGCGAGAACTTCCGGATCTCTTCGGCTGATGAGAGGTAAAAAGGTCTTTGAGCTTCTGCCCGACATAGAGTGGGACAAAGGAAAGGCCATAAGGTGGATACTGGAAACTCTCGATCTCAAATGGACTGACGCTAACATGATCTACATAGGAGACGACGTTACCGACGAATTCGCTTTTCGTATGCTGCGAACAAGAGGCACCGGAATACTTGTCTCCCCGGAACAGAAGTCTTCCGCCGCGAGTTTCAGGCTGAATGACCCCATGGAGGTGAAAAAATTCTTTGAAAAATACATCGAAGAAGGACTATGAAGGCGCCCGGGAAGAACTTTCCGGGTGGAAAATAACCTATAAGGATTTCGATCCACATCACGAAAAACTCAGAGAATCTTTATGCACTCTCGCAAACGGCTATATGGGGATAAGAAGCGCCCTGCCGGGATCCGTATCCTCCCCTATACATTATCCGGCAACTTACATCGCCGGAGTTTACAACACACTTTCCACGAAAGTTTCCGGTAAAAAAGTCTTCAACGAAGACCTGGTGAAATGCCCCGATCCTATGTTCCTGACTTTCAGGATAGACGAAGAAGAGTGGTTTGACCTTGAAAATATGGATATACTTCGCTACCGTCAGGAACTTGACATGAAAAGCGGCGTTCTTACGCGGTCAACGCGCCTTCGAGATAACCAAGGCCGAGTCACCCTTATAGAGGAAGAAAGATTCGTGCATATGGCGGACCCGCATATAGCGGCTATGCGCTACCGGATAACACCCGAAAATTATTGCGGAGATATAACCATCGGTTCCTGCCTGGACGGTGACATCAAAAATGCCGGAGTGGCCCGTTATTCGGGCCTTAACTCAAGGCATCTGGCCGTTGTTTCTTCGGGCCGGGTGAAACCCGACATTGTACACCTCACCGTCAGGACGGTCCAATCCGGAATAAAGATAAGCATGGCATCGAAACTCGACATTCATCTTCCTGCCGGGGCAAAAGTGCTCACCTCACGGGTATTGAACGATCACTCCAAAATAACCCGGGAGATCTGCATTTCAACCGTCAAAAAAAAGGCCGTTACGGTAGAAAAAACAAGCGCCGTTTTTACCGAAAAATCCGAAACTCGCGCGAAACTTTGGAAGAAAGCGGCTCGTTACGTCTCAGGAGCTCCTTCCTTCGAGATTATGTTGCGTGAGCATCGGTCTGAATGGCGAAAGCTATGGAAAGCTTGTGACATAAATATCCAGGGAGACAACTTTTCACAAACCATACTACGATTTAACATTTTCCACCTTCTGCAATCGGCAAGCAAACACAATGCCGAAATAGACGCGGGGCTGGGCCCGCGAGGCCTCCACGGCGAATCTTACCGGGGCCATATCTTCTGGGACGAGATATTCTTCATGCCTTTCTTCAGCTCTCATATGCCGAAAACCGCCGAAGCCCTTCTTATGTACCGCTACCGGCGTCTTGATGCCGCGAGAAAATACGCGGCGGCGAACGGATATTCCGGGGCCATGTTCCCATGGCAGAGCGGATCTTCGGGCAAAGAAGAAACACAGAGCCTGCACCTTAACCCCATATCCGGAAAATGGGGGCCCGACCTCAGCCGTAACCAGCGCCATGTATCTTTCGCCGTGGCCTATAATGTCTGGAGGCATTGGACTATCAGCGGAAACCTGAAATTTATGCGCGAATACGGGGCCGAGATGATACTTTCTATAGCGATATTCGCCTCAAGCCTTTGCCGGTATGACCGCTCTACGGGAAAATACCACACCAAAGGCCTTATGGGTCCTGACGAATTCCATGAAAAACTCCCTGGATCGGATACGCCGGGACTCAAAGACAACGCCTACAGCAACTTCTTTATAGTATGGACTCTGCTTAAGGCGATGGAAGTCCTGGAAATACTGCCGAAAGCATTCCGCCTGAAACTACGGAAAGATCTGGAAATCACGGATGATGAGATCCTTCGATGGAAAGACATCTCCCGGAAAATGAACATATTGATCAGCGAAAACGGCATCATCTCCCAGTTTGACGGGTATTTTGGCCTTAAGGAACTTGACTGGGATTCATACAGAAAAAAATACGGCCACATAAACCGCATGGACCGTATTCTTAAAGCAGAGGGAAAGTCTCCCGACCAATACAAAGTGATCAAACAAGCCGACGTGCTTATGATATTTTTCCTCTTCCCGTTCGATGAGATACAACAGATCTTCTCAGGCCTTGGATACAAATGCGATAAGGCCTTGCTGAGAAAAAATTACCGCTACTACGAAAGCCATACCAGCCACGGATCCACGCTGAGCAAAGTCGTCCACTGTTACGTGGCTCACCTTCTCGGCCTCCGCAAACTCTCGAAAAACTGGTTCTCGAACGTCCTGGAAGCCGATGTGCACGACTTCAAAAGCGGGACCACGCTCGAAGGAATACATACGGGCATCATGGGAGGTTCTATAGACATCGTCATGCGGGCATTCTCGGGATTGCGAATAGGCCTGAAAGGGATACACCTTTCTCCTCTTATGCCGGACGGATGGAAGAGTATGCGGTTCCCCTTCCGGGCTAAGAACACATGGTTCCTGGTAAGTGTCTCGAAGAATTCGGCTCGCGTTAAAAAACTGAAAAAGAGCTAACTTCCCCGCCGGACGCTTTTGGGAACGTTCATTTGCCGCTTTTTCCAAAGGTGAATATCCCCTCCGAAAAAATGTTCAAGACCAGGCCCACAAATCCCGCCAGCGCGATGTTTATAACGGTCGCTATAAAGAACGCTGACACCGCCGTGCCGGCGGAAACGAAAGACGCTCCGACTATCAAGGCGGCAAGCCCTTCCCTCGCGCCGAAACCACCGAGAGTAAAGGGAACCAGGTTGCCTAGCAGTACCAGAGGAAACAAGATCATAACCTCCGGGCTTACGTGGCCGTTCAGCCCGACAAGAAGCAGATAGACCTGGAGGCAATACACCAAAAAGGTCAGCAGGGTCAGGACGAAACATTCAAATATCCTGATCCCGGACAGGCCCGACGCCATGCC